>JAJRUK010000289.1 GCA_024277835.1 Planctomycetota bacterium
GCACGGGCACCTGGAACAACCTTCGCCCGTGGGAGTTCAGCACCATCGCTAGCACCGCGACGGCCATTGGTGTCGCAGGGCAAGATGCGCTTTTCACCCAGGCGATCCTCGACGGTCTCAACACGCTCGACAACTCGCAGCCCTTCGTCGTCTACAGTGACATCATCGGTCTGGCGGGCGGCGTGCGCGGCCTCGCGCTCACCGGAACCACGACGTTCCCGCCGATCGCCAGCCCCCTTCATCCGTTGATCAACGGGATCGACAACCTGAAGGATCTCGCCGACGTGCTTGCGGGTCTGCAAACATCCAACGGCGCTTGGTATTGGCACTCGAATCTCCCGGGCCCGACGGCTGGAGATACCGATGCTCAGTCCACCGCTTACGCCGTCATGGCGCTTGTCGCAGCCGACCCGCTCGTTTCTTCTGATTACTCCAGAAACACCTGGAAGGGTGCAATGTGGAGCGAAGGCGTCCGATTGGCTGACGGCGGGTTTGCAAGCTGGCCCGGTGGAACATCGAACGTCGAGGTTGAGGGCGAAATACTCTCAGCATTCGCCGCCGCGGGTGCTCCGACGGTTCCGTCCGTATCGACGTGGGGTCTGATCGCCCTGACGCTCGCCGGAATGATCCTCGGCACGCGCATGTTCATCCGGGCGCGGACGACCCAGAGCGCCTAGTAAGTTTCATGGCGACTGACGTTGGTGATTGGTTACAATAGCCCGCATGCGTCAGACGCCCGACAGGAAGAAAGAGACGAAGTCTCAAGAAACCCAAGGGAAAAGTAGTACCCCTGCCCAAAAGGGCGAGGCGACGCGGCCAATGGACCGACGCCCCGCCCTTTTGTTTATACTCGCACTCGCGTTTTGTATGCTGGCGTTCAACCTGCTCCTCTATCGTAACGTCGCCACCGGTCAGGCGTGGGAGACGTACCTGTCCGCCAACGCACGTTGCGCTGGATGGGTGCTCGAAACACTCGGGGAACCGGTCAAGGCGATCGGCGCTTCCCTCCGCTCGCCCAAGTTTAATCTGGACATCAAGAGCGGCTGCGACAGCGTGCAGGCCTCCGCGTTTCTCGTCTTCGCGATTCTGCTTTCGCCGATCGGCGTGCGCTTTCGTTTGCGGCTTCTGCCCGTAGCGTATGGCGTCGTCTTTCTCGCGGTGCTCAATATCTTTCGCATCGTGACGCTCTACTTCGCTGGCGTGCATCTGGTGAAGTGGTTCGATTTCATCCATGGCGAGCTTTGGCAAGGCCTGTTTACCCTTGCCCCGCTTATCTGGTGGCTCGCCTGGACGCAGCGAAACCTTGCTGGAAGAAAAACCCGTGCCCAAGCGTCCTGACAACTCAGCCATTGCGTTCGGAATCAAAGCGCTGGCGTTCTACGTCCTCTTGGTTTTTCCCTGGCCCGGGGCGGTCGAGTTGTATTCGTCCGCCTTTCGCGGCATCGCAAACGCAGCGTTGACGGATACGTTCACGGGCGCTCGCGTTCGCTTTGATCCGATGGAGACCCCCGTCGGAACGCTCAACACCAAACTCACACTAACCAACCGCGAAACCCGGGCCTTCGTTCGAAAGGACGTCACACCCTGGCGAGCGGCGTACCTCCCTACCGCGACGATCATCGCACTCCTGCTCGCCCTGCCCGTTTCGTTTCGCAAGAGAGCTATCCTCACCGCTTGGGGATTCATCGCGATTCACGGCTTCCTCATCGCTCGCGTACTGATCCTCATCGCAAACGGTCTCAACGGACCAGGCCCCGCCGCGACCCTCACCCTCGGACCGACCGCCAGTCGAGCGCTCGCCAATGCGAACTCGATTTTCGTCGAGACCACCACCGTCACATTCATCGTTCCCGCCATGATCTGGATGGTCGTCACGATGGCAGCCGGCGTTTGGCCTTTCGCCGCTCGCCCTCGCCGCCCCGACCATGTCAGCCCAAACCGACCTTCCTGAGTCCAACGTGACCCGATCGAGTTGGGCGCTTTGGATACATCTCCTATGATGTTGCCATGGCAGTCGTGAATGTTCAAAACGTGACCAAGCAGTTCGGCGGGCAGATCGTCCTCGCCGGCGTCTCCCTGGAGATCGCCCCGCGCGAGTGCGTGGGTCTCATCGGGACCAACGGCGCGGGCAAAACCACCCTTTTTCGCATCATGGCCGGCGAAATCCCCCCGGACACCGGTACGGTCACCCTCTCGCGAGGCATGGACATCGGCTACCTCCCCCAGGAGCACGCAAGCGCGTCCGATCGCACCCTCCACGAAGAAGTGGGTCGCGCCTTTGACGAGTTACTCGCGATGGAGGCGAAACTGCACGCCCTGGCCGATCAGATCGCCGCCGCCCACGACACCCCCGGCGTCACAGAACTGATGAACGCCTACGACCGCCTGCACGCTCGTTTTGAGATCGCCGGCGGGCATACGTTCGAGGTTCGCCTCAACGAAATCCTCGGCGGGCTTGGCTTTACCGAAGTGGACCATCAAAAGCCCATGTCGCAACTTTCGGGCGGTCAGCGCTGCCGCGCGTCGCTCGCGCGCCTGCTGCTTGAGGACAAGACGTTCCTACTACTGGACGAACCCACCAACCACCTCGACATCGACGCTACGCGCTGGCTCGAAAAATACCTTGCACGGCACGAAGGACCGGTCGTTGTCATCTCGCACGACCGTTACCTGCTCGACCGACTCTGCAACCGGATTGTCGAGGTCGAACGAGGCCGAGCGAACAGCTTCGCTGGCAACTACACGCGCTACGCCGAAACCAAAGGACTGATGAGGCTCACGCAGGAGCGAGAGTTCGAAAAAGATCGCGCCTTTATCGAAAAAGAGCGTGCGTTCATCACCAAACACATCTCCGGTCAACGAACCAAAGAAGCCCAAGGTCGGCGAACCAGACTCGAACGCCGACTCGCCGCCGGGGAGTTCGTCACCGAACAAACGACCACCCACCAATCCGCAGCCATCGGTTTCAGCGAAGCAAACAACTCTGCTTCGACCGCCCTTCGTTGTGACGACGTGGCGATCGGATACGGCGACGTCACTCTCGCCAAAGACTTGAACTTTCAACTCGCCCCCGCAGAGCGTTTCGCGATCACCGGTCCCAACGGAACGGGCAAGACGACATTCCTCCGATCGCTCCTCGGCGAAGTCGATTTACTCGCCGGAGAGTTCCAGTTCGCCCCAAGACTAAGCATTGGCTACTACGCCCAGAATGAAGAACCTGAGGACCCCAAACGACTCGTGCTCGAGGAACTTCGACAAGCGTACCCCGAGCTAACCGAACAAAAAGCACGCAACATCCTCGCGTCGTTTCTCTTTCGCGGCGACGACGTCTTCAAACCCATCGGGGCGCTCTCCGGCGGCGAACAGTCGCGCGTTCGCCTCGCCAAGCTGATCTTAAGCAACCCGGATGTGCTCATCCTCGACGAGCCTACAAACCATCTGGACATCCCATCCCGCGAAAGACTCGAAGAAGCCCTGCAATCTTTCAACGGCACCATCATCACAGTGAGTCACGATCGCTACTTCCTCGATCAGATCGCACAACGACTCCTGATGCTCAGGCCCGACAAACACGGCATCTATCGAGGTGGCTACACTGATTATCTTCGTACCGTAGAACAAGCAGAACGATCCAACGCAACCTCGAAGACTAAGTCGAAAAAGCCCAAGCAGAAAAAACCAAAGACCCAGCGCAAAAAGTCGTCGCCCTACGATACGTTCTCAGTTGAACAACTCGAAGAGAAAGTTCTCGAAAAAGAAATGAAACTTGCCGAGTTACAAGAGAAATTCGGCGACCCGAAAATCTGCAAAGACGCCGACCGGCTCGCAGAACTTAAAGAAGACGTCGAAGACATGACAAGAGAACTTGCCGAGGTCGACCAAGCCTGGCAGCAACGAGCCGCGCAGTAGCCGTATCGCCAAAGGAACGCCGCCAAACAACCATGACAACCCTGACCAGCGAAAAACAAAGCTTCTCCCTCTGCGACTTCAAAGACCTCGACGCTGTCTTTGCGATCGAGGGCGACGACATGCGCACGCATCGAGGCCGAAGCGTCGTCGCGATTACGGTCGAGGGTCAGCGACATTTTCTCAAACGATTCTGGTTCGACTCTCGGCAACCGTTCAAACGAAACGTCGCCCGCGGACTGCATGAGCTTCGCATGATCGATTGGCTCAACAGCAGCGGATTTCTAGGCCCAAACGTCGTCCGCCGAGGTCGCGGCGGTCCCGGTCCTTTTTCGACGCGTATGTTCTTTCTCATGCAAGAAGTCCCCGGTGAAACCGCGCTCGAAACTGCATGGCGACTCGATCAAAAAAATGCCGCGAGCTTGCTCGATGACGTTGCAACCTTTGCTGCGACGCTTCACGACACAGGTTATTGCCATACCGACTTCTCCGAGCGACATATCTTCGTCGGCGGCACCGACAACGAGCGCACCTTTCGTCTGATTGACGTTGAACGTGCATCGGTCAACTGCGCAAGTGAAGGTCGGTTTGCATCCGACCTCGCGACACTGGCCGCGAGCGTCATGGACGACCGCCTGCGAGATGCAATTCGTATGAGCGTCATCGACCGTTACATCAAAGCGAGAACAACCCTCCCCAATACGGTTGATTTTCGACGCATCTTTGAACAAGCGAAACCGACAAAGGCGTTTTGAACGGTGAGAACGACAGCGACGACAACCAGCGATGCGATAGACCAGTCGCCGCCCCAAATAACAACCGTTTCCATCCCCGGCGGCCTGCGAGGGATCGTCGCGACCGAAATAAGCGCCGCATCTGCAACAATCCAATCCCTTCCCGATCAAGAAACGTGGTGCGACCTCATCGCGTCGATCGTCAACGACTCGTCCTCGCTCCCTGGCTATGAAGTCCTCAAATACTCCGGCGGAAACGAGGTCTTTCGCGCAACACTCACTTGGGGATCGGGCGATACATCAGAATCCATCGACGTCGTGTGCAAGAAAACCGTCTCGCCGGGCGGTCTCAAAGGGCTGGCCGATTCTTTCCGCAGCTCGCGAGCACGAAAGAACTTCGACCGCGGGTTACTCCTGATGACCGCCAATATCGCGACGCCGCTCCCGCTCGCCGCGATCGATCGCGCCCGCCCGCGAACCAACTGGCTCATCACCGAATTCCTCCCCGACCTCGTCGATCTCGACCGAATCGCCCTCGCCGACTTGCCCCAGATTCCCAGCGACCAGCAGCGAGAAACCAAAGACGCGATCATCAAGGCAACCAGCAACCTGTTCGCCCGCCTCGAAAAAGGCAACCTCTTTCACCGCGACTTGAAAGCTTCCAACATCCTCCTCGACGGCTGGCAACGCCCCGACCACCCCGACCACCCCGACAAGCCGCTGCGCACCTTGCTCGTAGACCTCGACGGATTGCACAAAACCGCCCGCACCGACAGCACGCGATGGAAACCTCTCATCCGCCTCGCCGCGAGCCTGCGGGACTACCCCAGCCTCTCCCGCACCGATTTCGTCCGATTCCTCAAAACCTACCTGGCCACTACGGATGACCCTGCCTGGCGAGACCATTTCCGCCGTCTTTCGCAGCAGGCGGAGCAATACGCGGAAAAATCACGCGCTCGAAAAGCCCACAAGCTAGATGGATACACCTGATCCATCCGGCGAGATTGCAGGATCGGGCTGGATCGCGTGGCGATCGCCGCTATCGGACCCTCCAGCCAGCCCGCCGCCAAGCCGATCAATCATGTTTGCGGGCGAAACGTGGCCGTCAAATAAGGAGCGGGATTTTGTCATTCGTGCTAAGATCGCTACCCTCTGGCCAATCTCGGAAGGGGTTCGTTCGTTTCGGGCTATAATATAGACCGGCTCCTGATGAGATATTGGGTACGCGTTAGGCGGCTCCAGACGGAACGTTTGTCGTAACTTTTTGAAACCGATTGGGTAGTAGCGTTGCCACAGTTTCTAAACAGATATCGTCTCGGTGACCAGGTGGGTACCGGGGCTGGGTCAAAGATTTTCCTCGCGACTGATCTGCTGACAGGGAAACCGTGCGCCATCAAACACGTCGTACGAAACTCGCCCGATGACGACAAGTTCATCGAGCAGGTCGAAGCAGAGTACGCCGTCTGTCACGCCCTCGACAACCCCGCGCTGCGCAAGAGTCACGCGATCCATCGCGTTAAAAAGTTTTTCAAGACCAAGGAAGTGTACGTAGCGATGGAGTACATCGACGGTCTGCCAATGGAGACCGCCCGCCCGAACCGTCTCAACACGTTCCTCATCCTCTTCCAAAAAGTGGCGATGGGCTTGGACGCGATGCACGAAGCGGGTTACGTCCACGCCGACATCAAACCATCCAACATCATGATCGCCAAGGGCGGCGTGGTAAAAATAATCGACTTTGGCCAAACCTGCGCGATGAACCACAAGAAGGAACGCGTCCAGGGAACGCCCGACTACATCGCCCCGGAGCAGGTTCGCCGACTCCAGCTGGATCGTCGCACCGACGTATTCAATCTCGGAGCGACCATGTACTGGGTGCTCACGTCGGAAAAATATCCGACCGCGATTCGCGGAGCGGCTGAACGAGGTACGGTGAACATTACGAATGCGGATAAACCGCTGGCACCGATCGAACTCAATGATAAAATCCCGATCGCACTCTCGACGCTCGTGATGGAATGTTGCAGAGAGAATCCAATGGAGCGACCGGACGACATGAAACAGGTCGCGTCGAGACTCGCGGCGATCCAAAGACTGTGGAACAAGCAAACAGAAAGTACAGAAAAACAGCGATCGGCGGCCAGCGGTAACGGCACCGACGAAGAATCCCAATCAAACGAACCCCTGGCCTAGAGCATGTAACAGTCAACTCTAGCGGGCCTTTTCTTCCGTCCCCCCTTTACGAAGTGGGGATCGAGGGGGGTTGCTCGAGTCACGTGCGTGTTAGGTGCGCTAGCAGGCCTTTGAAAACGGGTGGCACTGGCAGACAGCCAGCGTTTCTCCAGCAACTCGCCGACAGAAAGACGGCCTCTAAGTGATGTAGTGATGGAAATAGCAGCAATCGATAGTCGCAAAGCAGTCGAAATCTTCCGCGAAGCAGCCAACGGCAATCGCGAAGACCCCCTCCTGCGCGGGTCGCTCCTTGAGTTTCCCAACTATGGCCAACTCATCATGACGGGCGACCTCCATGGCCACCGAAGAAACTTCCAAAAGCTTCAGCGCTACTGCGACCTCCAGGGATTCAGCCCCCGCCACATCATCCTCCACGAGATCATCCACGAGGAAGTCGTGTCCTTTACGGATTTCGACAACTCGCACGAAGTCCTGCTCGAAGCAGCTCAATGGAAATGCGAATTCCCCGATCAGGTTCATTTTCTACTAAGCAACCACGAACTCGCACAGATTACCGGTCAGGAAATCAGCAAGAATGGTCGCATCGTTACCAGCGCGTTTGAAGACGCCGTGCGGGCGAAGTACGGCGACGGCGGCAACGAAGTCAACGACGCGATTCGCGACTTTCTCAAAACTTATCCGCTGGCCGGTCGAACGGAGAACCGCATCTTTCTTTCGCACTCGTTACCCGCCCCGCGAGAGGTGGCCGGATTCGACGAGACGATCCTCACCCGACCGATGATGCCAGAAGATTACGATGCAACAGGCTCTGCCCACGCCTTGGTCTGGGGCAGACACCAGACCGAAGCAACGTTGCAGACGATGTGCGAAGTGCTCGACGTCGACTATTTCATCTGTGGCCACCAACCGCAGGAGACCGGCTACGAAATCATGCACGACCGCCAGATCATCCTCGCCAGCGAGCACAACCACGGAACATTCATGACCATCGACCTGGCTAAACCCGTCACCATCGAATCCCTCACGAACAACATCCGCCCCATTGCCGGGCTGACGTAGCAGTTCTCCCGCACCCTCTCGCTAAAACAAATCAATCGCATCGATTACACGAGGACGTACGGCACGCTGCTCTTAGCCCCGGAGGGGCGAGATTCCGCACCAGCCCCCAGCGTAAGCTGGGGGACACGTTAAATATTGAAACGCCAAGCCCC
>JAJRUK010000290.1 GCA_024277835.1 Planctomycetota bacterium
GTACCTTTATCGACGACGAGCGAATTGGCTTTCACACGCTCAAGGACGGGCAGATTCTTCGCGTTGGGAATTCGAGCTTCCGCGCGAGGCTCATCGGATCAAACGTCGTCGAGGAAGTCGCTAAGAAAAACGGCAAAGTCGCCACGCCTCCCAAGGTGATGTCCAAAGAAGAAGCCATCGGCGACCTGATCGACATCGGTCGTACCGAGGGCAAGACCCGCTGGCAGGTCGCCGACAACCTCGATAAGTTGGAAAAAGCGGAAGGCAAGACGTAAGAGAATCTCCCCACCGCCGCTCTTGCCTCCGCTCTACCATCTCGCCCGCGGTGGCCTTATAATCGACTCCTGTAGACCGTAACCATACGTCCGGGAGTGATTATGATGGCCGTCGCGCAAACATCCATTTCAACACCACGCACCGTTCGCGCACCGCGCGGGACCAAGCTTTCCTGCAAGGGCTGGCAGCAGGAAGCCGCGATGCGCATGCTGATGAACAACCTCGACCCCGAGGTGGCGGAGAAACCTGATGAACTGATCGTCTATGGCGGAAGCGGGAAGGCCGCACGGTCGTGGGCGGATTACGACAAGATCGTTGCCGCGCTGCAAGCGCTTGAATGTGACGAGACGCTTCTTGTTCAGTCGGGTAGGGCGGTCGGGGTCGTAAGGACGCACGCCGACGCCCCGCGCGTGTTGATTTCAAACTCAATGCTCGTTCCGCACTGGGGCAACTGGGACGAGTTCCGGCGGCTCGAGGCGATGGGCCTCACGATGTATGGCCAAATGACCGCCGGCAGCTGGATCTACATCGGCACGCAAGGCATTTTGCAGGGGACGTACGAAACATTCGGGGCAGCCGCCCGCGAGCACTTCGGCGGATCGCTCAAAGGGAAACTCGTGTTGACGGGCGGGCTTGGCGGAATGGGCGGCGCTCAGCCGCTCGCCGCGACACTGAATGACGGTATCTGCCTTTGCATTGAAGTGGATAAGGATCGAATCGATCGGCGACTCGCCACACGATACGTTGACAAGTGGACCGAGAGCCTCGACGAAGCGCTCGCCTGGGTTGATGCGGCGAAAGCGAGCGGCGAGGCGGTGTCGATCGGGTTGCTCGGCAACTGCGCGGATGTGTTGCCGGAACTCGTCAACCGAGGGATCACGCCGGACATACTGACCGATCAGACCTCGGCCCACGACGCGCTCGACGGGTACGTTCCCAATGGCATCAGCTATGCGGAGTCGCTTTCGCTACGCAAGGCGGACCCGAAGCGGTACGTGGCCGAGTCGATGCGAGCGATGGGGGAGCATGTTCGCGCGATGCTGACCATGCAGGAGCGCGGGGCGGTTACGTTCGACTATGGCAACAACATTCGCGCTCAGGCGCAGCAGGTCGGCGTCGAAAACGCGTTTGATATTGAAGGGTTTGTGCCAAGGTTTATTCGTCCGCTCTTTTGCGAGGGGCAGGGGCCTTTCCGATGGGCGGCGCTGTCCGGCGATCCGAAAGACATCGAGCGAACAGACCGGGCGGTGCTCGAAACATTTCCAGAGAACGAGCATCTTTGCAGATGGATCAAACTGGCGGGCGAGCGCGTCGCGTTTCAAGGTTTGCCCGCGCGGATTTGCTGGCTGGGTTACGGCGAGCGGGCGAAGATGGGGCTTGTGTTTAACGACCTTGTCGCCAAAGGCGAGATTTCTGCCCCGATTGTCTTGGGGCGAGATCATCTGGACTGCGGATCGGTCGCGTCACCGAATCGTGAGACCGAGGGAATGAAGGACGGTTCGGATGCGATCGCGGATTGGCCTATCCTCAATGCGCTTCTAAATACCGCATGCGGTGCGACGTGGGTGAGTGTGCATCACGGTGGGGGGGTTGGGATTGGCTATGCGATTCATGCCGGGCAGGTGATCGTCGTCGATGGCACGAAGGAAGCAGCTGCTCGGATCGAACGCCTGTTGACTGCCGACCCCGCGACTGGCATTTTTCGTCACGTCGATGCGGGTTACGAACGTGCGGAGCAAATTGCGAAAGAACGCGGCGTTCAGATTCCCGGGCGGTAGGGGCGTTGATTCGACCACCGGGTCAAGTCCAGCATCACCGCGCCGCCCGCGACACGACTGAGTCGTGAGGCGGATCGCGCGCTAGGTATGCGAGTCCGCGTTGCGTACTCCCGATCCGGTGGGTGAAGCTAAGCTGAACGTCTGGTAACATTGTTCCAATCTCCTGTGCTGGAAGCGTTTCGTTCTTCGTACTCCGATTGACAGGCGACGCATCGCGTGGCTTCGGGTTTGATCTGAAGGCGCGCTGCCGGAATCCGCTTACTGCAACCGGCGCAGATACCGTACGTGCCGTCCTGTATCTTTCGCAATGCGTCAACGGCTTCGGTTGCTCGTGAGTATCCGTTGCCGAAGTCGGCGCAGACCGTATCGTCGGCAGCCAACTCTCGCAGCATTTCTTGCCGTCGTTTCGCTCGTGGTTTCGTGTTCCGTCGTTGCATGATTGATGTCTCCATTCCTCTGATCTCGTCGGTCGCATCTACTCGCTATGCGGTTCCTGCACCCTTCACCGCACGCTCTAGCGAGCAAAGATCGGCCAATATGAGGCGAGAGACCGCCCGTCCTTCGTAGACGAGACCCTGCGGCGCTCCCGCTCTCCGAGGTGCCTTACGCAAGACGCGTGCCGCGGACGTTTGTCCCGGCGAAAATGATGTAAGTGGATGTGAATGAGGTGGTTATGGATGCAAGACTGGTTCAGTTGCGACGGCGACAGGTGTCCAATAGGTGGTCTGCATGGTCAGTCTTTGGCCATATCGGACACGGTTGTGCCGCTCGTGTTTTTACTTGTGAATGTCAACGGAGGTGGTTGTTCGGATCCCGTATTGGGCGAGTCTCTTGCGAAGGGTCGTGCGACTGATGCCCAGCATTTTCGCTGCCGGTGCGAGTTGGCCGTTCGTGCGCTCGAGGCAAATGCGAATGATTTCGCGCTCGACGGTTGCGGTCGCGGTTTCGTGAAGCTTGCCGAGCAAGGTGGGTTGCGAGGCCAGCTTCTCGGCGATCGATCGCGCTTCGTTCGCGGGTGAGCCTGTCGTCAGATGTTTCTTGGACGATTCGCTCGCCGATCTGGAACGGACAGACTTACGAATATGGTCGGGCAGGAATTCGAGTTGCATCACTGATCCGCGAGCGACCACCAGCGCCGCTTTGATCGCGTTTTCAAGCTCGCGCACATTCCCAGGCCACGGATACTTGAGCAACGCGGGAAGAACGTCTGGTGAAAACGAGCGAATGTCTGCACCGAGGCTTCGATTGTATCGCGCTACGAATTGATGCGCGAGCAATACGACATCGACCTCACGTTGTCGAAGCGGCGGCACGTCGATACTGGTCACCTTCAACCGGTAGTAAAGATCCTGGCGGAATCTTCTTTCTTCGATGAGCGTTTCGAGAGGTTGATGCGTTGCACCGATGATGCGCACATTGCTCGTGATGAGTTCGCTCCCGCCGAGGCGCTGAAACGAATTGTCCTGAAGCACGCGGAGCAGTTTGGCCTGCGTTGCGAGGGGGATGTCGCCGATTTCGTCGAGGAAGAGCGTGCCGCCGTCGCATTGTTCAAACTTGCCGATGCGCCGAAGTGCTGCGCCGGTGAACGCACCTTTTTCGTGCCCGAACAGCTCGCTTTCGATCAGTGTTTCGGGGATGGCTGCACAGTTGACCGCCAGGAACGGTTGATCCTTGCGCGGGCTATGGTGCAGAATAGCTCGGGCGATCAACTCCTTGCCGGTTCCGCTTTCGCCGGTGATAAGTACGTTGACGTCTCTTGGGGCAATGCGGCCAATCAGTTTGTACACTTCTCTCATGGCGGGCGATTGCCCGATGATTCGCTCGACGGCAAGGTTGTCGTCCGGTTCTTCGTAGACTGCCGGGACGTGAATGTCGCGGCTGACGCGAAGGGCCTTTCGAATATGATGCGCGAGGATCTTCGTCTCGATCGGTGTGACGAGGTAGTCGAGCGCTCCGTGTTTGATGGCTTCGATCGCCTGCTCGCTGTCGGCTGGCTCTGTATAGAGCAGCACGCAAACGCGTGGCAACTGATCTCGGACGACCTCAAACGTTGCATAGTCGCAAAGGATCAGATCGGGCGGTGTTGTTGCGAGGTTTTCCGACGCTCCTTCCAATGAAGTAACATGTTCAAAGTTCGTTTCGAGTTCCCCACACGCATCCCGTACTTTTTGCGAGATACTCGGGTCGTCCGTAATCAACAAGACGGTTTCAGTCATCACGGTTCTCCGAATCAGGGGGCGCGTCGGACTCAGTGTTTTGGCGTTGAGGCGTTTCCTCGGAATCAGTGTCCAGGCGAATCATGACTGCACGCAACATCTCCGTGGCTGCGGAGGTCTCGTCAACGGTGACCGAATCCGCACCGACTTCCATAATACCTGCCTTTTTGCTGAGGACTCTGGTTCTAGCCGCGATAAAAACATCCGGCGCTCGCCGTCGCGCGACCGCGCAAGTACGCAACACCGCCTCTTCGTCCGGAATGGTCAAGACAAGTGCATGAGCGCTTCTAATTCCTGCGGACTCCAGCACTTCAAGGTTGCGAACGTCGCCGAAAATGACACTTCGACCGCGGCGAGATTGCTCTTGCACGGTGGTAGGGTTGAGTTCGACGACCGTATAGTTGATTCCCGCCTGCTCAAGTTCCTCCGCAATGAGACACCCGATCGGACCGTACCCGGCGATGATGACATGCTGCGACGTCTTCGTCGCGTGGCTCCCCGCGTGAGTTGCATCGCGAAGGGGCGACGACTTAATCCAAGGGGCGGTTCCGATTTTGGACATCACTCGTGAGAGACGACCGCCGAACTCGACCAGCGCTGGCGTTAAGAT
Organism: Planctomycetota bacterium; assembly: GCA_024277835.1. Lineage (GTDB taxonomy): Bacteria > Planctomycetota > Phycisphaerae > UBA1845 > UBA1845 > JAJRUK01. Next base: position 4,881 of record JAJRUK010000290.1, read on the forward strand.
CAACGAGATGACGACGATCGCGATCGCCATGGCCAGCGTTGCGTCGTCGATGATTCCACTGTCGTGCGTAGCGCCGAGTACGATCAAACTGAACTCACCCGCCTGCGCGAGCGAGAGTCCGACGGCAATCGCGATGCCGGTGGTTGTTCCGAGCGCCCAGCAGACGCCGGAGATGACAGCGGTCTTGAGGACCATCATCAGCGCACCGCCAGCGATGATGACCCACCACCATTGGGCGAGGATACTCGGGTCGAGCTTCATCCCGAGCGTCGTGAAAAAGACGGCGATGAAAATATCCCTGAGTGGCCCGATCTGACCGCTGAGCTGATGTCGAAACGGTGTTCCCGCGAGCATAAAGCCGGCGAGAAATGCGCCCACTTCCAAGCTAAACCCAATGCCTTGAGCAACAACGGCAGCCAACAGCGCCGCCGAGACGCCTGCGAGTGTCATGACTTCCAGCGACCCGCCCTTGAATGAGGCGCGAAGAACTCGCGGGAGCATGACACGACCGAGGACGATGAGGGTGACCACGCCGCCAACCCGTAGGATGGCTTCGATTATAAATCGGAGCGTTCCGCTGTCACCGGCGAGTTGAACGTTCGTGTCTGCCGCCGTTATTCCATCGGTGCCTGCCCACGACGCGAGCGCGGGAATCGCGGCGAGCATTCCCAGAACAATCATGTCCTGGATCACGAGAATCGACAGTGCCAACCGTCCGCGCATCCGGCGAAGCTCGCGGCGCTCCGCGATGATCCTCATCACTAGCGCAGTGGACGACAGTGCAAGTGCCATCGAAACAGCCAGTGCGGCAGGGGGCGTAAGACCGAACCCGATCGCGATGGGCCAGCCGATAGCGATGGAAAGCAGACAAGACCCGAAACCTGCGACGATCATTCGCATAAGGCGGTGCTTGAGGACTGAGAGATGAAGCTCAAGACCGATCCCGAACAGCAGAAGGATGATCGCAAGATGCGAGATCGCTCCCAGGCCGCCGGTGGAAGGAACCAACCCGAACGCACGCGGGCCAATGAAGGCACCCGCAATCAGGTACGCGGGGATCGCCGCTAGCCGCATGGGTTGCATGACAACGGCCACGACGGCGGCGCTCACGAGGATCACGACGAGGTCCATGATGATGGCCCAGTCTGAATGTGGGGCGGCGTTTAGTAGGCTCGCGATCATAAGCAGAGTCAATCTTCAGTCAGTCAAAGAGCTTCTGTCGGGCCTCGTCTGCAATCGCGAGGACCGCCCGGTGCATGACCTTTTTCTCGACCAAGATGGCGTAGTATCATTCTCGCATTGACTCTAGGCGACCTACGACCTTGACGCCATACTGACGCGGAACTTCTCCCTTCGATCACCGTCCACGTGGCAAACAACCCGACCCTCGCTTGACCAAACGCTTTGAGAAGAGCGCTATCCTCGAGCGGGCTGAACACGAGCGGGCGGATCCGGGTTCATGGATGTCGCGGATTCATGCTGCAGCGCTGGCCGGTCCGTGTTGCGTTCGCCGACATGCATCGTGAGGCGTTTCTGTGAAATTCAGTCGAGACGACCCGTCAGGCGGAAGCCGCGGCGCGCTGGAACCGACCGTCATCCCGTTCGGTCGGTTTTCGTGTCGCCGACATCGGATCAGCGTATGCGGATCTCAGAGCACGTCGCGTGGATGAAAGTGATGTGTGGCATACACAACTGGACTCGGTAGGAATGTGCCCGATCGTTCGCAGCTGTCTTCTGCGCTCCGGAGCCTACCGCATTTCCCGCGAGTGATGGGAAAGCCACCAGTCGGACTCGAACCGACGACCTGCGGTTTACAAAACCGGAGGGGAAAACGCGCAACCGGTGTATACACAAGCACTTAGCGAAAACTCCGAAGCCGACTACACCAAGAACGACACCAAGGACCGCGAAATTACACCATACAACGACCCCGAACTTTCGGCGGTTATCGACGCGTGGCCGACGATGCCGGATGCGATCCGGGTTGCGATCACAGCACTGATTCGAATGTCTAACCCCCCGGACAGAATGGACAGAACGGACACAATACCGACCAGCGTGGAGAGGGAGGCGCCAGCAAGATGAGAAATAGGCTCTCCCGGGGCTACGATCGCCTGTGTGGTGAATGAGCCTTGCCCGCAACTTAGATCGCGAAACTCAAACTGACAGGAGAAGCTACAAATGAAGATGCGCTCACACACTACACATCGCCACGTTGCAAAGACCCCGGGTATGGCCAGCTTTGAGCTGCCCTTTATTGGCGAGATGATAGCGGACCAGTTTGTCCAACGTAATCCCGATCTCGCTCTTAGCCACTTGGGCGATGGATTCGTCAATCACCAGGCGATGATAACGGCTCTGAAACAGGGCAACAGGTCTGTGGCTAAGAAGTACGCGAGGAAAGCGGTCAAGTCGCTAACAAAAGCTCAGCGCCTCTCGATAACAGAGGGAGAAGCACAAATGAATACAAGGATCGAGGCGCTAAAACGAAGCATCAATCACATGGCGGGGCTGGACGACGTCGGTAGCAGACGACTACAGACTTAAATGCCTGGCGGCAATGTTTTCGTCATCGACTGGACCCACATATTTCAGTACGTCCAATTCTCCCCGCGCACCGGCAGGCGATTGAGCACTTGCCGATGAAACCGCCATTTGGGCATGAATCGATCCATCATCGCGACAAAGCGTGCGTTATGCGTCGGCTCTAGGAAGTGAACAAGTTCATGAACGACGATGTATTCAAGGCACGCTACCGGCTTCTTAGCCAGTTCGCTGTTTAGCCTGATCGTGTGTGCACGATGGTTGCAGCTCCCCCACCTGGTCTTCATCCGCTGCACAAAAAGCCGCTTAACCTTTACGCCAATAGCAGGCTCCCACTTTGCGATCAGAGGTTGCGCTACCTCTCTGATATGCTCTCTGTACCATGCCTCTACGATCGCTTGTCGCTTTTCCGCGTTTGTGTTCGGTCGAACTCTCAGAAGCATTTTGCTGTGCTTCAACTCGATGGCCGGCGGCTTATCGGTTTCGGAAACTGCAAGCAGGTACCGTTTTCCCCACACATAGTGGCTTTCTCGATCCAAGTACTCGCGGTGCGTCTCGCGCTCCTGGTCTTGAAGCTTTTTCTGCTGTTTCCTGATCCAATCCAGCTTTGAAATCGCGAAGACACGGATGGTGTCAGTGCTCATCCGCTTCGGCGCTGAAATTCGCACGCGGCCAGTTGGCGGATTGACGCTAAGATGGACATTCTTGATATCCTTGAGAACCACGTCCACTGCGATGTCACCTAGCATGATCTGAGACACTGATTAGTACTCGCTCTGCGCGCGGATGACCGAGAAAAGTCGCTCCACTTCCGCCTCGTCCTTCAAAATCTTGTCTAACGCCGCCTTAATGACTTGCTCGCGGGCCTGGACTCCGCGCCATCCGTCATACCGAACCTTCTTGACCGCAGCATCGATCTCCAACGCCATGGCAAGTGTCGAATCGTCGGAGGTCGCACTATCTTCAGTGGTGTCTGTAGCCGCGCCCGTGTTCAAGTTGTTGTAAATCGCTCGCAGGGCTGGGCTGTTTTTCAACGCATCCGGAGTATCTTCCGCCTGACCAGATTCGACCCTCTTCGCCAAGACCGCGATCTTTTTCAAGTAATCCTCGTACTCGATCGCCTTGGTCTTTCGCGCCGCGATGATTTCGTCCAATAGTTCCGACATCTTCTCGTAGTACGCGGGATCGGTCAGTTGCTCCTTGATGATCTTGCGGCGAACGTTGTTCTCAATCGTCTCAGCGATTGCCCCCTGGTCGCCTTTCAACCCGCCGAGTTGCGACGTGATCGCCGCCGCGATGCCGGTCTTTACGATCAGTTCCAGCAACCCCATGTTGTCGAACGGCGAAATCTTCCTCGGTTCATCCGCTTCGATGTATGTGTCGATGAGGTGACGCATATCCGCTTCGTAGGATTTAAGGTCGAGTGTCTCGCCGCTCGCCTTGCGAATGATGTCGCGGACGTTCAGGTAGTGCTTGATCTGGAGTTTGATCCGGAAAATCTCATCACGGCTATAGCCAGCGGGTTCCAGTTCGTCGGAGATGTTGGCGTACGCACGGACAAGAGCGACAGTCCGCTTGTAGAGCAACACCCGCTGCGGTTCCCGCTCCGTTAAGTCGCTTGGGATTTCTGTGTTGCCGCAAAAATAATGAATATGCTGCAACTCGCCCGCGGGAGGTTCCACCGATTCGCATAGCAGGTCGAGCGCCTCGAGCGCGCTGTCGAGTCGCTCCTTCCCTTTCTTAAGACGATCCTGCATCAGCACTTCCGGAGCAGGACCGTCCGCGCTATGGTCGAGTTCGGAAGTGTACACCGCAATCGCGCTCTCGACTTTCGGGAACAGATCCTTGTAGTCCACAATGTAACCGAAATCCTTGTCATCACCGTCCAACCGGTTCACTCGGCAGATCGCTTGAAACAAGCAGTGATCCTGCATGGACTTATCGATATAAAGATAGCTGCAGGGCGGCGCATCAAAGCCCGTCAGCAGTTTATCCACCACGACGAGCAGCTTCATGTTCGCCGGCTCCTTGGTGAACAGCGCCTTCGCTCGTTCCTCATAGGTCTCCGTTTTCGACATACCGGGATTCGCTTTGACATGCTTCAACAGTGCGGTGTATGTGTTATAGATGAACTGCTTGTCGGTTTTGGTATTGGCTCCGGTCTCCTCAAGAGTCACATCCCGCGCCAGCGGGTTGTAGGATGTCACCACCGCGCACTTGCCCTGAAAAAGCGTCTTTTCAAACAGGGTGAAGTACTTGCACGCCTCGTAAATGCTGGACGCGACCAAAATCGCGTTGCCGCGATCGTTGTTCAGTCGCCGCTTGACGCTGAAATCGAAAATGATGTCGCTCACCACCCGGTCCATGCGCGACTTCGAGCTGAGCACCTTCTGCATCGTGCCCCATTTGTTTTTCAGTTCCGCCTTCTGCCAATCATTCAATCCCTTTGTCTTTGCGGCAAACCACTGGTCGATCTTGTCCTGCGATCCGAGATGCTGATCGATGTCCCGAGCTTCATAGACAAGATCAAGCACGATCCCATCCTCGACGCCCTCGCTGAACTTGTAGGTATGAATGTAACCACCAAAGACCTCCAGGCTCGTCTTCTTGTCTTTCGCAAGTAGCGGCGTACCCGTAAAACCGAGAAACACCGCGTTGGGCATCATGGCGGTCATCACCTTATGGAGCCTGCCGCTTTGCGTGCGGTGGCATTCGTCAACAAACACAAACACCTCGCCCACCGTCTTGCTTGGTGCTGACTCCAGCTCCTTGATGAAAGCGTCAAACTGCTCTTCGGTTTTTTTGGTCCCAGATGGTCCGAACTTATGGACCAGCGAGCAAAGCAGGCGTGGGGCTGCCCTCCCCAACTCGCTCATGAGGTCACGTCCGCTGGTTGTTCGCTTGATCGACTCGCCAGCCTCGGTGAAGACGCCTTCGATCTGCTTATCCAGCGCGTCGCGGTCGGTGATGATGACGACGCGGGCATTGGGGTTGTTTTCCAGAATCCACTTCGCCAGAAGCACCATCACGATGCTCTTTCCGCTTCCCTGCGTGTGCCAGATGATCCCGCCACGCTTGTCGCGAACCGCCTCCTGCGCCGCCTTGACGCCGAAGTACTGATGAGCGCGAGGCAGTTTCTTCACGCCCCCGTCGAACAGCACAAAGTCGTGCATCAGCTCGATCAGCCGATCCTTGTTGCACATCTTCAGCAGATACTTGTCGAGCTTGAAACGTTCGTCCTCCGTTTCGTCTTCCTTCCATTTCAGGAAGTACTTTTCGGGTGTGCCGATCGCGCCGTATTGCAGCCCCTCCGAGTCGTTGCCCGCGAAGACAAGCTGAATCGTACTGAAAAACCACTCGTTGAACTCGGGCTGCTGGTTTGAGAGATTCTGACGGATGCCGTCGCCGATACTCACACGACTATTCTTTAACTCCAAGACACCGACGGCGATGCCATTGACGTACAGCACAATGTCCGGCCGCCGGTTTTGATTCCCGTGGAGCGTCACTTCTTCCGCGATGGCGAACTCGTTCTTCTCCGGCTCTGACCAGTTGATGAGGTGGACCGTCTCGGTCACCTTGCCAGCGTCGATTTTGACCGGCACGCCGTAGCGCAACAGCTTGTAGACCGCCTGGTTATTTCCGTAAAGGCTGCGACTGTGGTTGTCCGCCTCAGTGCGCAGTTTGTGAAGCGCGACGCTGATCTGCTCCGGCGAGTAGCGGCACTTTCCAAGCCATGTGGTGAGTTGTTGCTCCTCGACATTGCTATTGTCGCAGCGGTCGCTCCAATCGCCGAGATACTCGTAGTCAAGCTCATCGCGAAAGAGTTTGATGACGCGGTCTTGTGTCGCGCGCTCGGGCTGAAATGGAGAGTTGAAAGTGGGGAGTGGTGAGTTATTGGGCATTGGGAGCGCCTTTCGTCGTCTTCACAATCGCGACCAGCAGCTTAACCAGTTCTTCGCTATCAAGTCGGATCGATTCAAAACCCTCATCGGGCATATAGTCTGCCTGATGGAGTAGTTCCAGCCAGTACAGTGTTTCGTTGGCTTCTTTCAAGGCGATGCTCATCTTATGGACAAAGTCGGCCCGGCTCTCGGCGTGTTCCGCCTCCCGTGCTAGCGCACCGATGGCCGTCCCGCTTCGCAACACCTGCTTAGAAAGCACATATTCTCTCTTCTCGTCCCGCAGATACCTCGCCAGCTTCACCACCCGCAGCGCAAACGCGAAGGACTTATTCCAAAGCGGACCCTTTGAGAGTTGAGAGTTGTAAGTTGATCGTTGAGAGTGACTCATCCACCACTCTCCCCTCTCAACTCGCTCTCAACTCTCAACTCGCTCTCCACTCTCAACTTCCCACTCTCCACTAATCTAATCCTTCCGGTAAGTAGTTCCTGCATCATACCCTGCTTGAGCTGGCGGGTCTTGGTGAGCTTGGTTTCTAACGCGGTGATTTCGGTGTCCATGTCGGAGAGGATGGTGGCGATGGCAGTTTGTTCCTCAACAGGCGGGAGATTAACATCTACATCCGCGAGGGTAGTTGAACTGATATGCACAACCGCGTCGCCCTGACCCTTGCTCGCCTTTTGTCGCTTAATGAACTCCGTATTCAGGTAGTACCCAAGAAACATCGGAGCACAAGTTTTCGTGCGGAGGATTACGATGTCTCCTCCTGCATAAGCTTCTAAGTCATCAACGAACGCCGCACATTTTCCTATTTCTTCTTTGGTTTCCCCTGAGCCCGCAAACAAGATATCGCCATTAACGAGACGCATGGCCTCAAACGCAACATCGGTTGAGATCCACGAATAAAAGTCCCGAATGTGGTCGTTATGGCGCGTATAGAGTTTCCATACCTCACACAAGGCAAGTCCCCACTCAGAGAATCGGCTTTGCTTACTCCACAGCCCTTCATGAATGTTCCGAGGTCTCCCATCACCTGCGCCTCCCACTCCCCGCTGAACCCCGGGAGGCGTTTCTTGGCGGTGAGCAGTTGCTGCATGGTGCCTTGTTTGAGCTGGCGCTTCTTGACGAGGAGTTGCTCCAGCGATTCGATCAGAGCATCCGCATCGCTCAACGCCGAGGCGATGGCTACTTGTTCGGCCTTGGTAGGAGGGAGGGGGATCTTGAAGTTGCCAATCAACGTAGTGTTGAGATTCGGCTGCCCATTACCGGTCGCTACTACATTTCGCAAGTATTCGGTTTTGGTGTTAATGAAATGCGCCAAGTAATACGAACTAACACGCTTGCTTAGGTTGAGAAGAGCAGCAATTCCGTCGTTTGCGCAGCACTCAATGCCTAGAATCTTTGCAACCCCAAGTGTTGCGCCGCTATTTGCGATAATCAGCGTGCCGATCGACAGTGTCCTACTGTGCCAGGAGCCCTCTTCGGTCAAAGAAGCCAGTGTTTCCGTCACAACGAGTCGGGAAACTGGGATGTTCGTCAATGCTGCTACGGTAAGCCAAGGAATATATTGCCCGTCGAAGTATCTTGGATCTCCTGCTGGTCGAGGTGATCCCCCTCTGACCGGAGTACCCAACTGGTCGATTGGCAACACTTTCCAAGTCACAGGAATCACCCCCACCTCCGTCAGCTTGTACCCGGGTTTTACTTCCATACAAACCCCATCGTCTCAAGGTGTCGATTCACCTTGACCTGAAGTTCGGCCACGCGGTTGGTCATCGTCGGCAGCGGCGTTTCATATCGCTCGGCCAGCTCTTTCACGCGACGGGTAAGCTCCTGACTCACGCGATCCATCTCGCCGTGGATTGCTTCGTCGAGCGTCGTCATCCACTTGTCATCCACGACCAACGACTTGACCTCCTTCTCGGAAAGCTCGGGATACTTATCGTGCGCGGCCTCGTCGAGCGCAGCCTCGGCGTCCTTGAGGCGCTTTTTCACGTCAGCCTCTTGCCCCTTGAGCTTTAGCCACGCCTTGAGCGCGGCTACTTCCTCCTTCGCGTCTTTGTCGCCCTTGATCTCCTTTAACTGAGCGGTGACGCACGCCTTATTTATCTTGTCGAGGTCAGCAAACGCACCTTCCTCGCCGCCGTGCTCTTCCTCCAGTTCGTCGAGCTTTGCGGACAGGCTATCGAACTCAGCTTCGAGCTGGTCGATGGCTTCCTGATCTTCTGCGAAGTAAGCGTCAACGATCAGCCCCTTGGGGACAAGGTCGCACGTCCAGCCTTTGTCTTTTTCCTTGCCGGTCTTTTTGTTCTTTTCGATAATGCGGGAGGTCTCCGCGATCCAGCCATCGGCAGCGATCAGGTAGCAGTCGTCCTGCATCGTCTCCGCCCAGTAATCCATGAGATGCTGATAGACATCGTAGGGATCGATGAGCGGCTTGCCTTTGTAGTGGGCGAGCAACCCCTCGGATAGCTCGGCGATGATCTTCTTGGGCTTGCAGTTGGCGTCGAGTTTTTTGAGCTTCTTTGCGGACTTTCCTTGCCACGCGGCGAAGTGGTCGTTCATGTCTTCAATGAAGGCAGCGAACTCGCGGTGTTCGTAGATGGCGGACTTGATCTCCGACTTTTTCACTGCGAGATCAACGTAGCCCTGCGGTTTTTCTTGAAGAGGGTCTTGCGAAGGTTGGGACAGACTTCCCAATATCGTTGCAGCGCATCCACATCAGCCTCGGGAATGCCGCCCTTCAAATGCCCCTCTATGTCCTGCAAGTCTTCGGGCGTTTGACTGTCGATGTAGCGTGGCAGGTTGAGGTTGAACTCGTTCTGTTCGATCTCCGACAAGGGGACCATCCGGGCGTACTTATCAATGTTCGTTCGTTTGTTAAAGGCGTCCACTATTTTGTGGATGTCCTTGCTGCACAGGCGGTTCTTTGGCCCGTCCTTGATGAACCCGTCGCTCGCGTCGATCATGAAGATGCCCTTGCGAGCTTTGGCGTCTTTCTTGTCGATCACCACAATGCACGCGGGAATCCCCGTACCATAGAACAAGTTGGCGGGCAGACCGATGATGCCCTTGATGTATCCCTTTCGCACCAGCGCGCGGCGAATGTCCGCCTCTGCATTACCGCGAAACAGCACGCCATGAGGAAGAATGCACGCGCCTTTTCCGGTGGGTTTGAGCGAGCGAACGATGTGCAACAGGTAAGCATAGTCGCCTTGCTTGCCGGGCGGTACGCCGAACGGTTTGAAGCGTCCATGCGGGTCGTTCAGTGGATCGAGGCCGGTGCTCCAACGCTTGGCTGAGAATGGCGGATTGGCGACGACGTAGTCAAACGTCTTGAGCACGTCGCCTTCCATGAATTTCGGATCCGCTAACGTGTTACCTTGCTCGACGAGTGCGCCGGCGTTGTTGTGAAGAATCATATTCATGCGTGCAAGGCCACTGGTGGCAGAGTCTTTTTCCTGGCCGTAGAGCGATAGTTCTGTGGTGGCTGCGTCGGCGACCTTGAGCAGCAGCGAACCGGATCCGCACGTGGGGTCGTAGACCGTGGTCGATGGCGTCGTCTTCGCGTCACGGATGCCAAGAATCTGTGCCATGATGCGACTGACCTCGGCCGGAGTGTAGAACTGTCCCTTGCTCTTGCCGCTCTCGGTGGCGAAGTGACGCATGAGGTATTCGTAGGCGTCGCCGAGAATGTCGTCGCCGTCGGCGCGGTTCGCAGAAAAATCCAGCGATGGGTTTTCAAAGATGGCGATCAGATTGGTGAGTCGGTCCACCATCTCTTTGCCGGTACCGAGCTTTGTTGCGTCGTTGAAGTCTGGGAAGTCGGCGAGTTTGTTGGCTTTGGCGAGTGGGGCGAGGATGTACTTGTTGATCTTGTCGCCGATGTCGCTTTTGCCCTTGAGGGCGACCAGATCCGTAAAGCTAGCGCCGGATGGGATTTTGATCGGCGCGTATCGCTGGCCCGCGTACTTGTCGCTGACGTATTTGATGAAGAGAAGGACGAGGACGTAGTCTTTGTATTGACTGGCGTCCATCCCGCCGCGCAGCTCGTCGCAGCTTTGCCAGAGTGAGCTGTAGAGTTCAGATTTCTTGAGGGCCATGTGTTAAACTTCCCAATTCGTTGGCAACCACCGGTAGCCTTCTGCTAAATTGATTCGATCGGTGAGTATAAAGGAGACCGGGGGACGCTGTCGAATGCGCACGCATCGCGATGCTCGCACGTGCGGGTTGGCGTGGTGACGACAGCGAAGTTATCCGCTGTGAGGCGTTGCTAGGTTCCGAAGGGTTGGCTGGGA
>JAJRUK010000291.1 GCA_024277835.1 Planctomycetota bacterium
ACCGACGTGGTCCGGTCCGACGAGCTGCAACGCGTGGTCGAAGTGGTCAACGAGCACGTTGAGGGGGGTCGAATGGGCGAAAAAGTCTGGTTTTGGAAGGGTTTTGTCGGCTCGCCACGCAGCCAGAGCCAGGTTATCAATCGGGGGGAAATCAGGGTCGATGAACGCTGAGGCGAAGTTAATCTGGAGCACGCCGCCCGCCTCTGCGAGGGATTTGATCATTTCATCGCTCATGTTGCGGCGATGCGGCGAGATCGCGCGGCAGGAGGAGTGGGTGGCGATGACTGGCACCTTTGAGATTTCAAGCACATCCCGGAATGTCTTGTCGCTGACGTGCGAGACATCGACCATCATCCCCAGGCGGTTCAACTCGCGGATGACGTCTTTTCCGAACGGGGCCAACCCATTGTGCAGCGTCGAAAGGTCGGTGTGGACACCGGCGGAGTCTGCCCAGGTCGTGTGAAAGCTGTGGGTGAGTGTCAGATAGGTCGCTCCGGCGGCGTGGTATTCACGTAGGATGTCTATCGAATCCTCAATCAGATAGCCACCTTCGATGGCAATTAGAATCGCTATTCTTCCGTCTGTTTTCGCGGTGCGGATATCGGTCGCGGTACGAGCGAGGGCAATTTCGCCGTTATTTCGTTTGGCCATGTCTTGGATCGCGCTGATTTGCGCTCGGGCGGCGGCGATTCCTTCGCCGGGGGCGCTTGGGCGAGGCGCGTAGACGGCGAAGAACATGGCGTCGATTCCACCTTCGCGCATGCGGGGGATATCGACGTGTCCTTCGTCGTGTTTGGCCGTGATGTCCCAATCAGTATTGAGAAGGTACTGCGTGGTATCGCAGTGGGTATCGATGACAATTTTTCTCGCGTGCAATTTCCGCGCGTTGTCGAGCTGATTCAAAGTGTCCGTGTTCATCGCCAGTATTGTAATGGCGGTCTTGCGTTTTGCCTATCGAGGGACGGTTATCCCGTGCATCAGCTTTTTCGTTGTTTGCTGTACTGAAAACAGCTTTTCGCGATGCGTGGTGATGAATGCTGGCGCTGTGTTTTTCATGTCTTATGCGCATGAATAACAGCAAAGACGTTTCCACGTTTTGCTCGATGAACTACTCGCGGATGAAACAACGCGGTGTGCGGATGCGTGCTGTTTTTGCACGATGGTTTTCTCGCGTTTACTCAATAAATGACAGACATGATCAGGAGCGAATCGTGATGCGACAGAATCTTCTTTTGGGACTCGTTGGTGTAATGGCCTTCACAGCGGTGGGTTGCTATGCGCCGGGAAAGAACCAGTTTCCGTCATCAGTCGTGGCCAAGCGCAAGATGGACGCAACAAAGCGAAACGCCCTCCGGCATCTTCCTGCCATGGCGGACAGCGCGATGCTGCATGATATGGCGATCGTTGACGAGCACTTTGTTCCGCACACGACTGAACTGAACGGTACGGGTGCAGCGAGGTTGGAGCGGATGGCGGTTTTGCTCAACACCTATGGCGGAACCGTTCGTTACGACTCGCGTTCGGCAAGCGCCGACATGGTGGGCGACCGCATCGCGCATATTCGCGAGTACCTTGAGGTGTCAGGGTGCGACATGACGCGCGTAAAGGTCGAGTCGATGATTAGTGGCGGCTTTGGCGAACGCGCGGTGAAGTCAATTGTTGTCGATGATCGCGGACCCGTGGCGAATCAGGGTGGCAACACGACGCCCACCCCTGTGGCGTCGGCTCCTATTGGAAATTAACGAACCGCTAAGGACTATAGAGGTGACCCGAGCTATGCAAAGATCAATGACTATCGTCGGTATGTGCGCCACCGTGCTTGTTGTTGGCGGTTGTCAGAACGCTGACTCAAATGATATGCGTATGAAATACCCCGGTATGAGCCAGCTATCCAAGGGGCAAATAGGATCGCTTCCAAAGGCAGACATGCCCAAAATCCTTCCGCAAACGCATTTCGCGGCGGGCATGCTGTTTGAAGAGCAGGGCAACGTCGGCAAGGCGATTACACAATACCGAAAAGCGGTAGCGCTGAATCATAACTACATGGCGGCGTATCATCGTCTTGGACGCATGTATAGCCTTGCTGGAAAACACGACTTCGCAATCCAGGCGGTTGCCCGTGCTTCTGAGCTTAAACCAAACAACGCGATTCTTCACAACGACCTGAGTTTTGAATACATGTTCGTGGGGCGATGGGATGATGCTGAGCGTTCGCTGCTTCGGGCGATCGAGCTTCGTCCGACGATGGCGCGTGCGCATATCAACCTCGCGCTTGTGCTGAGTAAACAGGGGCGGTTCGACGAAGCCCTCGTGACGTTTCGGCAGGTGCTTCCCGAAGCTGACGCCTATTACAACCTGGGACTTCTCTATCGGGGAAATCGCGAGTATGCCAAGGCAGCCGATGCGTTTCGTCGCGTTCTTGCCATCAATGAGAACTTCGACGTCGCGCAGACCCAGTTGGATGAGGTCGTGGCGGATATGAATGCGAACGCGTTGGCGAAGGTCGAAATGGTCGGTCCAGTGCTCGCCGAAACGGATGATAGGCCTGCGACGCCGATGGCGACGTCGGACGCAGCCGTTGTCGAGCGGCGACACCGTCAAGTCGAAACCCCGACCCCGACCCCGACCCCGACACTAACCACAACCCCAATCCCAATCCCAACCGAGGCTATCGCACCTGTCATGGCGGTGACTCCGATCAGTACGCGGAAATTCGAGCTTCGAGATTCTGGGACCGAGTTGCTCGCTGAGGTTGTTCAGTCGATCCTGTCCGGGTCGGCGGACGTGACGGGGGAGAACGAAGCACTGACGCAGGAAATGGAGTTTGCGCAGAGCGATCTGCCAGCGATTGATGACTTTACGGATCAGGATGATTGCGACCGCGAGGCGCTGGTTGATGAAATCAATGCGGCGATCGATGCACATGTTGCGTCGTCGAAGCGTCTGGCGTCTACCATTGTGG
>JAJRUK010000292.1 GCA_024277835.1 Planctomycetota bacterium
CAGAGCAGGGGTCAATGTTTGCATCGGCACCGATAGCCTCGCCTCGAACCCAACACTCTCGATCCTCGATGAGCTACGGTTTCTTCGTCACGAGTATCCGGAAATACAATGCGAGCGACTCTTGGAGATGGGTACACTTTCTGGAGCAAAGGCGCTCGGTCTTGAGAAAAGCGTCGGTTCGATCACGGCTGGTAAAGAGGCGGACCTTGTTGTGATCCCCCTTTCGCGGGACGGTGATTGGCGCGAAGCACTTGACTCGATGTCAGAACCAATCGCGGTGCTGTCGCGCGGTTGCTTCGTTGTTGACAATCGGTAGGAGCGCCGAAGCTCTCGACCAGCATCATCAAATCGTGCTCAACCCCAACTTACGTTCTTCATTTGCCATACGAACGTACAAGACCAAACTGACGAGACCAAAGCCGATCGCAACACCCCAAACAGGCCAACCGATAACCGTCCAAAGCCACATTCCAAAGAGCGGCGCAGCGAGTCCGCGAATTCCCGTCAGGAAAACATGAATGCCCATGTAGATTTCAGCCTGCTCCGCCTTGGCGAAATGCAAATGCCCGAGGTTCCATGCGATCTTGCCGCCACCCGAGGCGACGCCATAGAGCAGGCCGCGCAAAACGAACATCGTCACAGCCAGCAAGTAGTACCCCGGCGAATCGCCTCGATCACCGACAAGCACGAGCGTTCCCAGTAGACCGAACAGCAACCCCGCACACCATGCGTAAAGGTTCACAACACGAAACTGCAGGACGCCGATGCGATCAAACAATTTCCCCCACCGCCCCAGCGTGCCAAGTAGAACGAGCATCGGCAAACCGACGAGCAACGCCGTGCTGATCCAGTAGCCAAACCGTGGGCCGCTTTGTAACTCTCGCGAAACGATCGCGACGACGACCGGGACGGTCATGAGATTCGCGATCCCGTGAAAGAACTGTGCGACGCAATAGCGTGCGAACCGCTTGTCCTCTTTCAGCACGCGAGACATCTCGCCTAGCACATGACCCGGCGAAAGTAACGCCACGAACCCGAATCGCTCGACGACGCCCTCGCGCAGGTCGCCGGGAGTTGTCGCCGCCCGGATTCGTCCAAGCTCCGCTCGCTCTCGACGCACTCGTACTCTTGAAAGTAGTAAAACGCCGCATACGCCGAACGCTGCCGAAATCGGGAAGATGTATCGATAAGCCTCACTGTCGCCATCGCAAATCGCTGCCGCAATTTGCACCCCGATGACGCTCAACAATGTTCGAACACGCTGCAGACGCGCGGTGATGTGGCCTCGAACATCGACGGGGTAGTTCGATCGCCAGATGGCGGATCGCATCGTGACCACGCCGCTTAGGAGAACCTGTGCGGCGGCCATCTGCACAATGAACCAGATCGCGCCACCCGGCGAATTCGGAATTGCACCGATCGCCGCGATACACACAGCCGCCCCACCGCCAAAGATCATGGCGAGTCGAATTTTGGGGCGACCGACGCTGAGCATTCCCCAGATCAGGCTGACGACACTGGCCGCGAAAGGGGTGGCAGACGCGATGGCGATTAAGAAATCACTACCGCCAAAGGTGCGCGATATGACGATGCTGCCGAAGTGCCCCTCTACAAGACCGGCGAAGAGCGCCCAAAAGGCGACGTGCTTGACTTCGTAATAGTAGTTTCTGCGCGCGAAGAACGGGAGTCGTCGAATGCCAAGCAGATCCAATACGCGCCTCCACCGGGAAGGAAATTCAAGACGCGCATTCTACTGCAAAACCACTAAATCCGCAACGCCACGAAGTGCTGCGCGAACGACTAACAGCGGCGCATCACGCCAATGACAACGCCCTGAATCTCAACGTCTTTCACATAGATGGGCTTGTACTTGGCGTTGGCAGGTTGTAAACGAATACGGTTCTTTTCGCGATAGAACTTCTTGAGCGTAGCTTCGTCTTTATCGATGAGGGCGACGACCGTTTCGCCGTTTCGCGGGTTCGATCGTTTCTCAAAAACAACCATGTCGCCGTCACAAATGTGCTCGTCGATCATGCTGTCGCCAGTAACTTCAAGAACAGCGACCGAATGGCGACTGGAAAAGATTTCTTCTAAATCAACCGCGTCGCCCATCTCAACGGCCTCGATCGGATACCCCGCCGCGATGCGACCGACCACCGGAAGAAGCGTCGCCCGTTCATCCGGCAGTTGTACCGACGACGTCAGCGCCAAAGAGCGTGCCTTGTTCGACCGGCGAGTGAGCATGCGCTTTTTTAGAAGTGCCTCGACGTGTTCGAACACGGTTATTTTGCTTATGCCGAGTTCGTCCGCGATCTCCTGCAGCGTCGGGGAATAACCATGCAGCTTCCGCAGGTCGCGGATGAGCGTGAGAATTTCGACTTGACGGGGTGTCAGGCAACTGGCCTCCTCCGTGACGCGCTTTCCTTTGGCCATCGCTAACCTCCAAGTAACGGTTAAGACCCTGTGGACCTGTTACCACCAACGGCAACCGGCCAGCCGCCCACTGCTCCCGCAGAGATAGCGACCGACGAACCTCAGAAGACGCAGCACCAAGCACCTCACGCAGGCGGTTCCACCAAGCAACCAGCCCCGCGGGCGCGTTCCCCCGCCATGACGATCCATCCGTTAGCGCCTGCGCCCGCAACGTGGGCTTTCCGCCGGGAAGTGTGGATGGTCCCGGGAGCCACGCGGTCCGATAAGAACCCCCGGGACCAAGTACACACAACGGAAGCGCATCGCAGTCCGAAGTGCGGCCAACGCCGCCTGCGGTGCTTGAATGTCTCGAATCAGTCATCATGGAAGGTAGCCGCGTCCTTTCGGTTCGCCTTCTGTTCGGCCCAACAATAACCGAACGGCAACCGAACGTCAACCGAATTCTCAGATTATTTTTCATCACCACCTCGGTTGGCTGATTTACCATATCTTGTGTCTCCCTCTACGGCCTCCCCAAGCCATAGCCCTATCGGGCGTGGGTTTTGCGTATGGGCAGCAAATCCGCGTTCGGCTCCGCGCATATATGGCCGAATCGGGTTCTCGCGCACAGGAAGCGCGGATAA
>JAJRUK010000293.1 GCA_024277835.1 Planctomycetota bacterium
GGTGCCGCTTCCGAGTTATACATCGGTCTCGGGTATCCCCGTCACGCAGCTCATCCCCGAAGCTCGCCTGACCGAAATCATCCAGCGGGCGAAGATGGGCGGTGGCGAGTTGGTCAAACTCATGGGCACAAGCGCTTACTACGCCCCGGCGGCGGGTTCGATCCAGATGGTCGAAGCGATCGTCAAGGACAAGAAACGCATCCTGCCATGCGCCGGATTCTGCGACAAAGAATACGGCGTCGGCGGGTACTTCGTCGGTGTGCCATGCGTCCTCGGCGCAGGCGGTGTTGAGAAGGTTATCGAGGTCGAGCTATCCGATAACGAGCGCAAGCTGTTCGATAGTAGCGTCGAACATGTCAAGGAACTGGCAGGACTGGCAGAAAGCGTTTTGAAATAGAAAAATCGCTGCCCGCCACACTAAATATCGACGGATAGCAACCGAATCAAACAAAAGGCAACGATCTGCCCGCAGGAAAGTCCTGTGGGCTTTTTGCTTTGGCTTGCCTACAATCAGTTGGGCCAATCAAGTCAAACTTTGCGGGACGGATGATGACGGTGAAGCGATGTGTCGGTTGTAGCGGGCGGATTAAACCCAAGGACATGGGCGCGTGCCCGAAGTGTGGCCGGGAAGTTACGCCGGCGGATGCGTTTCTTAAGCAACCCGGTTGGTGGCTGATGCCGGAGATGCGTTATCAGAATGCGTATGTCTGGCTGGTGCTGGTTTCGTCGCTTGATGTGATGCTGACGATCATTGTGCTTGTGGCGAAGGGTGGGTTTGAAGTGAATCCGGTCGCGGCTGCGGTGATTGATACGCACGGGTTTGGGTGGGCGATTGTTTTTAAGTTTGCGATCGTTGTACTCGTAGTTCTCATCTGCGAAGTGGTCGGGCGGATGCACGATCGATCGGGTCGCAAGCTCGCCAAGGCCGCTGTTGTTATCAATTCTATGCCGGTGGTTTATACGTTTGCGCTTTTGCTTCTTGTTGGATAGCTGCGCGATACTCTCATAAGCCCTTTTGCTTTGACTCCAGTCCGAACGGATGTATACTTGTGGTGCTGGGAGACCACTTGATGCGACAGCATGAGATCAGAGAGTATCTTCGACACGAACCGTTCCGCCCGTTCCGGGTCCACCTGAGCAACGGTCAATCGCATGACGTCCGCCACCCCGAGCTTGCTGCACTAACGCGACATAGCGTGGTCGTTGTTCTTCCCGAAGATAGCTCTCGCGAAACAAACGGTGATGTGCCTGATCGTATTATCCAGTGCGACCTTGTCCATGTCGTTGCTCTTGAGCCATTGAACGGCGATGGCCCATAGCACTGCGGTTCGGTTCGTTCATCGAAATCGCCTGCCGCTCTGTTAGCTCCCTTACGGTCGCTGCTCTGATACCTGTTGGCTGATTCGCGGCTTCCGTGCTATCCTCCTGCTTGGTATTCATCCGTTAAGATTGCGAGGACGCGCGTGAATGAGATTGCCGTTATTGGGGCTGGGACGATGGGGGCGGGGATTGCGCAGCTTGCAGCGAAGTGTGGGTGCGTCGTGCATCTTGTTGATGTGAATGGCGACGTACTCGCTGGTGGAATCGACGCCATCGCTAAGCGATTCGCGCGGTCGGTCGAAAAGGGGCGCATGTCCGAAGCTGATCGAGATGCCGCGATGGACCGGATCAAACCGGCGAGCGCGATCGGCGATCTGGACAGTGTTGAACTCGCCATCGAAGCTGTCGTCGAGAACATGGACGTCAAGCACAAAGTCTTCGCACAACTCGAAAACGCGACGCCCAAGTCGGCGATTCTTGCGTCGAACACGTCGTCGCTGTCGGTTAGTAAGATCGCGGAGTCAGTCGGCGACCCGTCGCGCGTTGTGGGGATGCACTTTTTTAACCCTGCCCCGGTCATGCCGCTTGTCGAAGTCATTGCCGGCACGGAAAGCGCCCCTGCAAGCATCGACTTCGCCTTTCAAGCCGCCAAGTCGTGGGGAAAAGTTCCGGTTCGTGCGAAAGATACGCCGGGGTT
The DNA here is from genome assembly GCA_024277835.1 of Planctomycetota bacterium. GTDB lineage: Bacteria > Planctomycetota > Phycisphaerae > UBA1845 > UBA1845 > JAJRUK01. Next base: position 2,018 of record JAJRUK010000293.1, read on the forward strand.
TATCGTGAATCGCGTCGCGCGGGGTTTTTATCTGGAAGCGTTGCGACTTCTTGGCGAAGGCGTTGCGGGGATCGACGAAATCGATCAGGTGATGAAAACGCACGGCGGTTTTCGCATGGGGCCATTCGAGTTGATGGACCTTGTCGGACTTGACGTGAACCTGGCGGTGAGTACGTCCGTGTGGCAGCAGATGAACAAGCATCCGCGATTCACACCGCACGAGATTCAGCAAAGCCTTGTTGAAGCGGGCCACCTCGGGCGAAAAACCGGGCGGGGGTTTTATTCATATGAGAAAGAACATCCGCTAGCGGCGTTTCCAGTGTCGCGGCAGAGTTTTGAGGTGAACCCGAAGCTCGGCGATGTGCTCAATGCGTTTTGTACGCGAAGCGGTGTTGCGTCGGCGGGTTCGACGGAGCAATATGTGTTCGCGCGGATTCTATGTGCGATTCTCAACGAAGCGGGTCTTGCGTGGGGTGCTCGCGTTGCAACGAGCGACGACATCGACATCGCCATGCAAAAAGGCACGAATTATCCGAAAGGCCCACTCGCCTGGGCGGATGAGATTGGCGGACGGAATGTTCGCGGGGCGCTTCGCGGGTTAAATGATGTTGTGGGCGACGGTCGGTATGAACCGGCGAAGATATTTGCGGAAGCGGACTGATTGGAAACACTGGTTACAAACCGGTGCCACACAAGAATCAAGACACACCGGCTGGAAGCCGGTGCCACACTGGAACAAGGGCAAACCAGTGCCACACTTTGACAGGGATTGACAAGCGATGTTGCGACGAGCGGTTGTAATTGATGCGGTGCGGACGCCTGTTGGGCGGTATGGCGGCGGATTGAGTAAGGTTCGCCCGGACGACCTTGCGGCGCTGGTGATTCGGACGCTTGTTGCGCGGACGGGGATCGATCCGGCGGTCATCGATGACGTCTACCTCGGCGCAGCCAACCAAGCAGGCGAGGATAATCGAAACGTTGCACGGATGGCGGCGCTGCTTGCGGGGTTGCCTGATTCAGTGCCGGGGTCAACGGTGAACCGTTTGTGCGCGTCGAGCCTAGACGCGATCAACATCGCTGCGCGAATGATCGAAGCGAATCATGGCGACGTGATGATCGCGGGCGGCGTCGAGAGCATGTCGCGCGCTCCGCTTGTGGTTGCAAAGAGCGAGACCGCGTTTAGTCGTAACGCTGAGATGTATGATACGACGATTGGCTGGCGGTTTACGAATAAAAAGCTCGCGGAGATGTATCATCCGTTTTCGATGGGCGAGACGGCTGAGAATGTCGCGAAAAAGTTTAACCTGACTCGCGAGGAGCAGGACGAGTTCGCCTATCAGTCGCAGATGAAATGCAAGGCCGCGATGGAGTCGGGCAAGTTCGTTGACGAGATTGTGGCTGTTGAGGTGCCGCAGCGGAAAGGTGATCCGGTTGTGGTTGATCGCGATGAACATTCAAGACCCGAGACGACGATGGCTGGGCTTGGGAAGTTGCGGGCAGCCTTTGCTAAGGACGGGACGGTAACCGCCGGGAACGCTTCCGGGATCAACGACGGGGCAGCCGCCCTTCTGATTGTCGAGGAAAAGCTGGCGGAGAAGCTTGGATTGACGCCGGTGGCGGTAGTCGGTTGTTCTGCGACGGCGGGTGTTGATCCAGCACACATGGGCCTTGGTCCGATCCCTGCGACAAAGAAAGCGCTTTCGCGTGCGGGGATTTCCGTTTGTGATCTTGACCTAATCGAACTCAACGAAGCCTTCGCCGCCCAGTCGATTCCGTGCATCCGCGACCTTGAGCTTGACCCGGCCAAGGTAAACGTCAACGGCGGATCGATCGCGCTGGGACACCCGCTAGGTTGCAGCGGGGCACGAATCGTGACGACGCTCTTGCATGAAATGAAACGCCGCAACGCGAAGCGCGGACTGGCGACGATGTGCGTGGGGGTTGGCCAGGGAGTGGCGACAGTTTTTCAAAGCCCGTAGCCCCCAAGGAACGAAACGGTCTCGCAAGCCGTGGGACTCGGACGTGAGACGCTGGGGCAGCCCCGAAGGGGCGGAACGGTATTGGAAGCCCACAGCGCGAGCTGTGGGATGTGGTCGGGCGATGGTTGCGAAGCCCCGGAGGGGCGGAACTATGTTGACGGTCGTCTGTGGTTGAAAACAAGGTTTCGCCCCGTTGGGGCTAGTCCGTTTGCGCATGCACGTTTCCCCCGGCTCGCGCCGGGGGCTGGGAATGCGTTTCGCCCCTTTGGGGCTGACGTTGTGCGATGATTGGTTGTCTAAACTTGAAATATGTTGACTGCGAATGCGATCTTGGCATTGTCTATTCGTAATTGCGGTTCTTTACTGCGGGGTTTCTGCGCTTGGGATTTCGTGGGGGTTGCCTAGTCGGGGTATTGATCCGTATCTCTTTGGCGACGGTGAGGTCTGGTCGGGAGAGAAGATTTATCGACTGGCGAAGGCTGGGGATAAGTTTTCGACGGATGACAAGGACGACGAAGGTAACGGCCGGGGACGGACTGACGATCGTTGTCGGGACGAAAGTCAGCGTCGCGGGGCGGATGTTGATGTTGACCCGATCGCAAGGGGTGGCGGGGAACCGATTCCGCTCACTGCCACCGACGAAGACGTCGCGAAGATTTATCTTCGGTATCGACTCTACACGTATCAGCCCGACGAGATGATTACGATGATGTCGCTTGCGGGGATGCGGCCGAGCAAGCTTGAGCTTGATCCGAAGCTTTATCAATACGGTGGGCTTTTCATTTATCCTGTTGGGACGCTGATTAAGCTTTGCGGGATGGTTGGGTTGATCGATGTTCGCGGGGACGTTGTTTACTATCTTGATCACCCGGATGAGTTTGGGAAGTTTTACATCGTCGCGCGGGCATACTCCACCGCGTGGGGACTTGTTGGGGTTTTTGTTGTGTTTGCGATCGGGCGGCGGGTTGCGGATGCGTGCGTTAACCTTACTGCGTGTCACCCCCCCCATCCCCCCCTTGGCAAGGGGGGGCGACAGAGTAGAAAGTCTGCGGTTGGTGTCGATATCCCACTAGCGGGCAAGCCGCCAGTGACACCCGTTGCTCCGCAATCCACACCAGCATACGGACAGTGGACCGGAGTTCTTGCCTCCGCACTCTTCGCAGTAATGCCAGTTGTTGTTTGCATGTCGCACGAGGGGAAACCGCATTTGCCGGGGGCGGTGTTGATGCTAATGGCGGTGCTTTTTGCGATGCGGTGTGTTTCATGGGTGCAGTCCAAAGGGACATCGCTAGAACTGACTTCATCGGACGAACCGGTTGCGAATCGGGGCCACACACGAGTAGGGACGGTCCTTGAGGTCGAATATCCGCGCAAGCTAAAGCATGCGGCTCGGGGAGTTGATTGGTGGATGATGTACGTTTGTTGCGGGGCGGCGTTTGGGATGGTGCTGTCGTCGTGGCCTATCTTTGTTTTGATCCCGCTGGTTGCATGGTTGACGAGCGCCCCCCCCCATCCCCCCCTTGGTAAGGGGGGGCGACAGAGCGCCATGTGGGGGCGACTTCCTGCTTGGTTTGCTCGCACTACGATCGGTGTGCTTGTTGGGGTGGCGGTCTATTTAATTACGAATCCGTATATCGTGATCAACCTGCTGACGAATCGCGAAGTGCTGGCGAGCAACTTCGGGAACTCGCTTGCGATGTATGATGTGTCGCGCCTTGTCGAAGGGTTTGTTCGCGTGATTGCGCTAACGATCGAAGGGGCTACGTTGCCGATATTGATTCTTGGGACGCTGGCAATGTTCTTCTCGCTGAAGCGACGAAACCCGGTCGCGATGGTGCTCGTTGTGCCGGCGGTCGTCTTCTTTCTTCAATTCGTCTTAATCGGCGCTGGCAAGCCGGCGGAGTATGGTCGGTTTGGTATCTTCCCCAACACCACCCTCGCAATTGGTGCAGCCTGCTTTGTTTCGTTCGCGATAAGGCGTTTCGTACGGACGAAAGCCGAAGTCGGGGCGGTCGGGGTGGTCGGGGTGGTCGGGGTGGTTCTGTCTGTGTCGTTGGTCTCTTGGACGGGGCTTTGTGGATGGGGTTATCTTGAGGGATTCATGGCGGACGCAAGTGAGCGGAATTCGCGGCTCACGCTTGCATCGAGTCTTTCCGAGCTAGCGAGAGATTCAAAGACTGAGCGA
>JAJRUK010000294.1 GCA_024277835.1 Planctomycetota bacterium
AGCACTACATCGATGTCTTCGAGGCGGAGATGAGCCAATCACTCTGCTCAACCCGGACCATCACCACAACCCAACCCCCGACCCCGACTCCGACCCCGACCCTGACAACTTGCATCACCCAGCCCGGTCCGACTGCGCCGGTTCCCTGTGCATCGAAGACACCACCGCGATGCTCGACTTTTCCCAATTAAAAACACCACCCGGCGACGGCGACGTTCTCGTAGCGCCCGACTCAGCCAATCTTGCAAAGGCTGTCTCGCTGAACGCAACAGCTCTGGGAGCGTGCGAGGTAAAGATCGCCGGTACGCCTCTTTCGCAATGGCGGCGAACGACGAGAGAGCGGTTTCTTGGGGTCGCCGACCAGCCCGTTATCGTGACGGGTCACCAACCAGCATTCATTCATCCTGGCGTCTGGGCGAAGCATGTGGTCGCGCAGCGACTCGCCGACGCGATCGGCGGGCGTGCGGTGAATTTGGTCGTGGATAACGACGCACCGAATGAAACGACGGTGTCGGTCGCCGCCGTCAAAGGCGGCGAGGTTGGTCTTTCGCGCGTCTCGTTCGCGTCGCTCCCCGCCGGGCAGGCCTACGAACAACTGCCGCTGCATGATCTGGATGACATTGCCCAGTTCCGAGGTGCGCTTGAAGTCGCGCTCGGAGATCGATACGCATCGACGCAGTTCCCCACTTTTTTCTCGGGGTTTGCCGCGGCGGAAGGCGCGAAGGACTGGGTAGACCAGGCCGTATCCGGTCGGCGCGCGGTCGAAGCTCCGTTTGGCGTGGATCTTCTGGATAGGCGCGTGAGTCGGTTTTGCTGGGAGCCGCTGCTGGTCGAGTTGATTACGAATTCCGAGCGGTTTGTGTCGTCGTACAACAACGCGCTGGCGGAGTATCGGCGGCGTTATCGCGTTCGGGGTCATCAGCGCCCGATTCCCGATCTAGCGATCGAGGGCAACCGGCGCGAGCTTCCGGTCTGGGCGTATCGAAAAGGCGAAGTGAGAAGGCGGGTCTATGTTTCGTGCGGCGGGGCGACGGTTCGACTCGACGCGGAAGGGGAGTTGATTGCCGAATTGGCGTGCGATCTGATCGGCAACTGCGATCGCTGGCCCATGCAACCCGGCAGCGAGGCAGGTTGGATGCTCCGTCCGCGGGCACTGACGCTGACGCTCTGGGCGAGGCTATTTCTCTCGGATATCTTCGTTCACGGGATCGGGGGGGCGAAGTATGACCGTATCACGGATCTGTTGATTTCTGACTACTTCGGAATCATGCCGCCGACGATGGCCTGTGTCTCTGCGACATTGTGGCTGGATTTGCCGAGGCGGGGGGTGACGAAGGATCAGATTCGAGAGCAAGAGCGATTGCTTCGAGATGTGAACTGGAACCCTCAGCGATATCTGGGTGCGGGGTCAGACGTTTCTGGATTGATCGCCGAGCGAAATGAGGCGATTGCGCTTTCGGAGCGGCTTCGTGCGGAAGCGTCCGGGGATCGGCGTGGGCGGCGGGCGGCGTTCGAGCGAATTCGCCGACTCAATTCGGCGATTAAGGAACGACTCAAGGTTACAGAAGGGGATGGCCATCACGATCGAACGGTGGCGGACTTGCTTAGCCAGTTTCGCCGTGATGAGATTTCGCGCGGCCGGGAATTCTTCTTTGGGCTATACTCGACGAAAGATTTGGAGCGTTTGGTCGATGCGCTTCCCGACGAGCGGTCTTTTCGGGTATAGTTGACCGGGCTGGCGATTGGTCAGGATGGGAATACCTTGATAACGGGGCGTTGATTGAATTTATAACGCCTTGGAGAACACGATGATGAGCGAAGAGACCCCCGGCGGGTTGCATATCGATTCTGATTGGAAAGAAGAGGCTGCTCGCGAGAAGGAGCGTCTTGTTGAGGAGGAAAAAGTAGCCCCGGACAAGGGCGGTGCTCCCGGCGAAGCGTCGTTCGCTGAGCTTCTGAACATGCTGGCGATGCAGGCGATGATCGGTCTGGGCGGCTATCAGGGGCCTGGCGGCGAGCGGATTCCGCCCAACCCCGTTTCTGCGAAGCACTTTATCGACCTGCTCGACGTTCTTGAAAAAAAGACGAAGGGCAACCTCGACGAGGACGAGCAGAAGGCGATGGACGCGGTGATGTACGAACTTCGCATGCAGTATGTGAGCGCGGTGAGCGGTGGCGGCGCTCCGCCGGCACCACCGACGCCCGGCGTCTAGAACCCGACTCGCTGATCGACTTGCACCATGATTCTACCGATCCGAACAGAAACCGGGGTCCGTCGGTCACCGACTGCCAACGTTGCGCTGATTAGCGTGAATGTGCTTGCCTTCTTGTTGTTCCACGAGGGGTTTGCCGGGGGCGCGCTGAGCGATTTCAAGGAGCAGTTCCTGTTCCTGCACACGAATGCGCCTGCAGTGACGCAGTTTTTCACGTATCAGTTCATGCATCACGACGTGATGCACCTTGCGGGAAACATGCTGTTCCTCTGGGTGTTTGGCAATAGCGTCAATGGGAAAATGGGTCACGGTCCGTATGTGCTTTTCTTTCTTGGCGGCGGGGTGTTCGCCGGGTGGGGGCACGCGATCACTCAGGAGGGGGCATCGACGTTGCTCGGCGCTTCGGGAGCGGTTTCCGCGATTACGATGGCGTACCTGGCACTCTTCCCAAGAAGCCGCGTGACGGTTTTGATCTGGTTTTTCATTATCCATTTCATCGAAGTTCCTGCCATGCTTCTGATTATCGGGAAGGTGATCATCTGGGACAACATGATCGGGCCAGCGACGATGGGGTCTGGGCAGGTCGCTCACAATGCGCATCTGGCGGGGTACCTCTACGGGCTCGTCGGCGCTCTGTTTATGCTGTTGATTCGAGCCATTAAGCGCGATCAATTCGATATTCTGGCGGTGTGGAAACGTTGGCATCAGCGGCGCAGCTTCGCGACGGCGATGTCGGAACCAGGCGCAGCCAGTCGTGCGAAATTTGGCACAGTGGCTCGCCCGGTCGCGTTTGATCCGAAAAAGCGTGCGGAAGAGGATGCGAAGATCGAGGAGGTCGCGAACCTGCGCGAGCGGGTCTCGGAGGCGCTTGAGGAGGGGAATGTTGCGGAAGGGGCAGCGCTTTATCTTGAGCTGTTGGAAAAAAGCGAGGGGCAGTGCATGTCCGAGCGACATCAACTCGTGCTGGCTCGGCATTTCTACAGTTTAAAAGAATTTGAGCGGGCTGCTGCCGCTTTTGATCGGTATGTCACTTGCTATTCAAACTCAGTCGAAGCGGACAACGTGCGACTGTTGTTGGGCATCATCTACGCCCGCGATTTGAAGGATTATGAGGCGGCTGACAAACATTTGTCGGCGATGGTGGTGGTGATGCGCGACGATAAACGAAAGAGTCAATGTCTTGAGTGGTTGCGGGATGTTCGAGCGGCGCTCGGACGCCCCGCGCCTGATCTCTCAACGGAGTGAGGGAGGGAATGTGCCAGAACTTGCCTATTTGAACGGGACGTTCAGTCCAATCAGCGAGGCGAAGGTCTCGATCGAGGATCGCGGCTTTCAATTCGGCGATAGTATCTACGAGGTTATCTTCGCCTACGGTGGGAAGCTCTTTGAATTAGATGCCCACCTTACGAGGTTGCGGACGAGCCTCGAAGCGATCGACCTTTGCTATGATTTCGAGGCAGACGGTCTTGTTGAGGCGATCCGCGAGGGCGTTCGACGTTGCGAGTTTTCTGATGTGATGGTCTATCTTCAGGTAACGCGCGGGGTCGCGCCGCGGAACCACACGATTCCGGATGGAATCACCCCGACGGTGGTGATAACGTTCAAGGCGATTCCGCCGATCCCTCCGGAGCTGCACGCCCGCGGGGCAAGACTCAAGACATTCCCCGAGACGCGATGGGCGAACTGCTACATCAAAGCGACAACTCTATTGCCGAACGTGCTCGCAAAGAGTCGCGCGAAAAGGGCGGGTTACGATGATGCTATTTTTGTGACGGACCAGGGCGAGGTGCGCGAGAGCACTTCGGCGAATATTTATGTCGTCGAGGGGAAAACTGTGATTTATCCGCAGCGGGACAAGTCGGTGCTGCACGGGATCACCCAGCGATTTCTCGGTGGATGCATGGAGGCGATCGGGGTGCGGGCGGAAGAGGGCCTGATTTCGCTTGATCGGTTGTTCCAAGCCGACGAGGTCTTTATTTCGAGCACGGCCGTCGAAGTTCTTGCGGTGACGTCGGTGGATGGCAAGGCGATTGCCAAGGGGGAAGTCGGCCCGATTACGCACGGACTTTACGAAGAGTTTCGGCGTCGAACGCGCCTGTAGTCCGCCGGTGTCTCGATTGAGTTTTGCGGCGGGGGGGCTATCTTGGTGTCCGCGTCTGACGGAGTTATGCACTGAAACTCGGTGCCCGTCACAATCAAGATTGAGGAAGGAGCCGTCGGGATCGTTTGAAGGCCCGGCGTCTGGTCTGATTTTCCGATTCACCACGGAGTTACACGATGCACGATAAGGAACTTTCAGAACCGCTCACGACCGTTGAACAGCACATTCTGGAGCGGCAGCGTGCGCATCCGACTGCCTCTGGCAATTTTAGCTGGCTTTTGTCCGGTATCCTTCTAGCGACTCGTATCATCTCTGCCAACGTTCGTCGCGCGGGGTTTATGGATATCCTCGGCGGAA
>JAJRUK010000295.1 GCA_024277835.1 Planctomycetota bacterium
GAATCCTCTTCCACCGGACAGTTTGAATCGTCCGCAAGGTATCGCTGCGAGCGGATCATCTCGGGCACGGTATGGATCGCCAGCATCAGCTCGACATGAAGATCGCGACCTTGCGACTCGGCGCGATCGATGTGACCATACCCAAGCGTGTGGCCTACCTCGTGAGCGATGACGTTCGCGAACATTCGCACCCATTCGTCCACGGAGAACGGCCCCGCAAGAGCTAGAACTTCGTCGCCAAAGATGATCGCTTCATTGGCTCGGACAACGTTGCAGGGGTCGTAATCGCCTTCGCCAATCTGACCCGGTGCGTTCGGCGAGCTTGTTTGTGCGACAAGGACGCTCGTAACGTTGCCCTGTTGCGTGGATTCTCCGTTGCTGACGTTGACCGCAGCCGCGGGAAGCGAGCAGAGGATCGTCCCAACTTCATCGCGGACGGCGGATATGAATTCATCCGATACTTCTGCGAGTGTTCCACCGCCCGAAAGCTCGAACGCCGCGAAATCCAGCCCCTCAACGAACGCACCGTCCGATAGATCGCTCGCGCCGCCGGACCAGTCAATGACGACCCGATCGGTCGCGAGCTGGCCCGCCCGGTCGTCGTCTTCGCAACTAACGGGGTAGGCTGCGCTTAGAAAGAGCGCCTCCCCCACCTGCGACCCACAACCACAAATGACCGATAAACTGACCCCAAATAGACCTATCGCCAACCGCCTCGCGGGCAGTCGGTCCCTCATTTTTCGCTTCAACTTCCCACCTCCTAAGGCGGAACCTCGCACCGGATCAAGTATCCGGGCGATGATGACGGGCGAGCGCAGACCGCATGACGCACTCAGTACCGTAGAAAGGAAAACCCCTGTAATGTTGTTGACATCCGAGCGTGGAAAATCAACAAATCCGCGGTCGGACAGCCCCCGCGAGCACGATTATCGAACCCACCCCTTACGGGCGACAATCCCTCGGACTATAATGCCCGACCGGGTTACGGACCCTGGGACCAATGAAGGACCGGATTAGACCAGATGTTGCGATATAACCACGTACGCCTTGAGGGATTCGGATACGCGCTGCCCGAAGAGATAGTGCCATCGATTGACATTGAGCAGCAGCTCGCCCCGGTCTACGATCGCTTCGGGATGCACGAGGGTCGCCTCGAAATGATGACCGGCATTCGCGAGCGTCGATTCTGGGAGGAGGGTACGCTCCCCAGCGACGGTGCGACGCGTGCCGGACGCAAGGCGCTCGAAGTAGCCCGCGTCGATCCAGGCAAGATCGAATGCTTGCTCAATACGTCGGTCTCACGCGACTGCCTCGAACCCGCTACCGCGTCGGTCGTCCATAACAATCTTGGTCTGCCTCTAAAATCGATCATGTACGACATCTCTAACGCCTGTCTGGGTTTTTTGAACGGGATCTCGTCGCTTTCAAACATGATCGAACTCGGTCAGGTGAAACGGGGGCTGATCGTTGCGGGCGAGAGCAGCCGGCAACTTGTTCAAACGACGATCAAACAGCTTCTCGCCAAAGGCCCGAAGCTGACCAAGAAAGAGTTCAAAGCGGCGTTCACTTCGCTGACCATCGGGTCGGGGGCGGTGGCGTGTGTTCTTGCGCATGACTCGGTCGCACAGGCGGACCACCGCGTTCTTGGCGGGGCGATTTTATCTGCCACCGAACATAACCACCTCTGCCGCGGCAGTGCGGATACGGGCTTTTCGCCCGATGCGGAAATCAGTATGCAGACCGACGCGGAGCGATTGCTGAACGGCGGTTGCGAGCTGGCGGCGAAGACGTGGGACGCATTTAAGGAATCAATGAACTGGCGAGATGGCGACATTGGCCGGACGTACTGCCATCAGGTCGGATCGATGCATCGCGACCGCCTGTACGAAGCGATCAAACGCGACGCCGCAAGCGATTTTTCGACGTTCGACTTTCTTGGCAACGTCGGATCGGTGTCTGCGCCGATCACGATGGCGATGGGCGTCGAAAACGACCCGCCCGAACCGGGGACCAACATTGCGATGCTCGGAATCGGGAGCGGACTGAGTTGTGTCATGCTCGGCGTTCGCTGGTAACCTGTCGCCATGCCCGATGCAAAGAGCATTCTCGCCGAGACCTATCCCTTTACGTCGCGTTACCTCGACATCGACGGGCAGCGTATGCATTACGTTGACGAAGGCGAGGGGCCTCTTGTCGTTTGTGCGCATGGCAATCCGACCTGGTCGTTTTACTACCGCGAACTTATCAAAGGGTTGAAAGATCGTTGTCGCGTTGTGGCGATGGACCACATCGGGTGCGGCCTCTCCGATAAACCGCAGGACTATTCCTATACGCTTTCGACGCACGTTCGCAACTTCGGTCGCTTGATGGACCATCTCGGCGCGAAGGACGTGACGATTGTTTGTCATGATTGGGGCGGACCGATTTCGCTCTCTTGGGCGGTGAATCATCCAGACCGGGTCGCTCGGGTTGCCGTATGCAACACAGCCGCGTTTTTCGGTGGTGTGATGCCGTTTTCGATTCGCTGCTGCCGGTGGCCTATCTTTGGGGCGATCGCGGTTCGAGGGCTGAATCTCTTTGCATTAGCGGCGGTCGCAAAGGCTTCGATGAAACCGGAGCGGATGAGTGGGGACGTTAAGCGCGGGTACTTGCTGCCTTATGATAGCTACGCAAACCGTGTGGCCGTTCATCGCTTTGTTCAGGATATCCCGCTTTCGCGAGGCGGTGCGAGCTACGACGCAACGGTTGATCTTGAACAAAAGCTCCCGGCGCTGGCAGACAAGCCGATGGTCATCTTCTGGGGCGAGAAGGATTTTTGCTTTACGACGAGTTATCTCGATCAGTGGATCAAGCGTTTTCCAAACGCGACGGTCCATCGGTTCCCCGACGCGGGGCATTACGTCGTTGAGGATGCGCACGAGCGAATGTTGCCGGTACTCCGCGATTTTGTCGGCGCATAAAAACTCCGCAGCGAGATGGCTACGGAGTCTTAGATATTTGAATCTAACCGTCGCTGACTACTGACCGGCGTAGGGGATCAGGGCCATGAGTCGCGCACGTTTGACGGCACGCTTGAGCGCTGCCTGCTCCTGAGCGTTCGTTCCCGCGCGACGGCGAGACATCAGCTTGCTCGTGGGCGACATAAACTTTCGCAGAAGCTCAACCTCTTTGTAATCGACGACGTCGCCAACCCAATCTTTTCCGGCGCGCTCGGTAAAGCGACTGGACGTGTGAAAGCTCTTGTCGTTCTCTTCTCTTCTTGCCATGCAAACCTCGTGAAGGATCAGTCGTTAACTTTTTGGCTGATTCGCCTCAGCCATTGCTTTTTCAAACTCGTTTTGATCGGCGACTTCGGACTCGTCGATCAGCATGATCGGAATCCCATCGCGGATCGGATACTTGCGGCGCGTTTCGGCGTCGGTCGAAAACAACCAGTCGCCAACCTGCACCAGCGGCACGTGGGCCACCGGACACTCCATAATCTTCAGCAATTCCGCATCGACCTGGGTCATGTCCGACTGTTCTCCACACCGCCTCGCCCCCAGCAGCGCACCCGCGCCGCCCGGAGTCGAGCACGGCATTATACAGCCACTTCACACCCATGCAACCGACCCCAACGGCCCCCCGACTCGTCGCTGGCCGCTCACATCGCTTACGCAAGCTTTTGTATTGGAAGGGGTTACGTGAAACGCCCAAACATCCAAACGTCGAAAAGTCCAAACCGACGGAGAGGGGCTTCGCCCCTGCAAGAGGCCTGGGGTGCTCGGACGCTTGGCTCGGTAGGGCGTCAGGCGACCGAGGGGTCTGAAATCTACCGCTACAGCATGGTAGCGTTCCGATCGACCATCGCATGCACCAGCGAAGTACTGGACACAGGTCGCGATGCCAAACTACACGCCCCAGCGCTTCACCTTTTGCTCGGTGAGCATACTCAGCATGGACGATTTGACCGGGTGGGGCTGTTGCGTAAGTTCGGAGGCATGAGCGATTCGATCCCGGAGACACTTGGGACAGCGATCTCGTTTGCGTCTGCACTTGATCGGTGCGCGTTTGATGAGGCTGGTCCTTTTCTTTGTGATGAGTGCGTCTACCTGATGGGAGGTGGTCGGACCGTTGGGGGCGCTGCGATTGTCGATAGCTATCGCGAAAACGCGGAGTGGGCGAAGACGTCACTCGACGAGCTTAACTACGAAAGCGACGTTCGACTTCTTGATGATGGGCGGGCGGAAATTATTTATACCGACCATATCTTTCATCGGGGTCAGCGACATACCTATCGATGTTGTCAGATCTTGTCGTTTGATCAGGACGGATTGATCTCGCAGATTGAACATTCCGAAATTGATCGACAACGAGAAGAACTTGATGCCTTCCTGGGGCGGTGCGGGGTGGATCGCAATTCTTCGTAGACGTTGCTTGGATGCTTTCGGGGGCTGGTTGGGCGGACTTTCGCCGGTGTTGGTTCGGGGATAGACTTGGGTTGATTCGTCTATCGGTACGCGAGCGGGTCGGCGCGCGTAACTCCGCGCGGGCTTGTGCGTTTAGCACTCAAGTGTGGCGGGCAACCCCCCTCGATCCCGCCTTAGCAGTGGGGGGACGGAAGAGCAAGCCCGCTTAAGCTGACTGTTACCTGCTCTAAAACCGCGCGACTCAGGGCTGGTCTTTTTGTTCGCTCAAGGGCACAAGGAATTCACTACCATGAAAGATCGATTTTCTCGGATTGCGCGGGGCCTCTTTGTTGTTCTTGCTTACGCGACGATCTTCGTTCCCGGGTGTGCTGCGACGGGGACGAGAGTCTCCAAAACCACAAAGCCCGGCGAATCGGCGTGGGTTGAAGCTCATTACGTCAAACGCGAGTATCGGGTTGCGATGCGCGACGGTGCGAAGCTACATACCGCCATCTACTCGCCGCGAGATATTTCGCAGACATACCCCTTCCTGATGTATCGAACGCCCTACACGTGCGCTCCTTACGGCGAGGACGAATACCCTTCGCACCTTCGACCGGGCAAAGCGATGTGGGAAGAGGGGTTCATTATGGTGTTTCAGGATGTGCGCGGGCGGTTTATGTCAGAGGGCGACTTCGTCAACATGACGCCGCATATCGACAACAAGAAGACCGATCGCGACGTTGACGAAAGCTCGGACACGTACGACACGATCGAGTGGCTTCTTGCGAATGTTGCGAACAACAATGGCCGAGTGGGTCAGTGGGGGATTTCTTATCCGGGGTTCTACACCGCGGCGGGGATGATTGATTCGCATCCGGCGTTGAAAGCGTCGTCACCGCAAGCGCCGATCGCGGATTGGTTCTTCGACGATTTCCATCATCACGGAGCTTTCTTCTTGCCGCATACGGTTGGTTTTTTTAAGTCGTTCGGCGTTGCCCGACCGGAGCTGACGAAAGAGTGGCCTGATCGACTTGAGTATGGAACGCCGGATGGGTATCAGTTCTACATGGACCTGGGTCCGCTGAGCAACGTGAATGAAAAGTATTATCACAATGAGATTGCGTTCTGGAATGAGTCCATCCAGCACCCGAATCACGATGCGTACTGGCAGTCGCGGAACATTCTTCCGCACCTCAATCATGTGACGTCAGCGGTTTTGACGGTTGGGGGCTGGTTTGATGCGGAAGACCTGTATGGCCCGCTGCAAATCTATCGGCAGGTCGAAAAACGAAACCCGGATGCGACGAACATGCTGGTCATGGGCCCCTGGTCGCATGGTGGTTGGTCGCGGGGGAAAGGCGATCACCTTGGCAATGTCCATTTCGGGGAGAACTGGTCGGAGGACTATCAGGCGAATGTGGAGCTTCCATTTTTTCGGCATTACCTCAAAGGGGAGGCAGGGCATGGTCTTCCTGAGGCGCTAATGTTTGAGACCGGGGTGAATCGTTGGCGTCGGTTTGATGCTTGGCCTCCTGTTGAGGCGCAGCCGGCGACGGTTCATTTCCAGTCGGGTGGCGGTTTGTCGTTTGACCAGGTGCTGAGTCGTCGCGATTACGATCAGTTTGTGAGCGACCCGAATAAGCCCGTTCCTTTTACGGAAGATGTTTCGACGCGGATGACGCGGGCGTACATGACGGACGATCAGCGATTCGCGGGCCGGCGACCAGACGTGCTGGTGTATCAAACGGAAGTGCTTGAGGAAGATGTGACGCTGGCGGGGCCTATCGTTGCGAATCTTTGGGTTGCAACGACCGGGACGTCGGCGGATTGGGTCGTGAAGATTATCGATGTGTTTCCCGGAGATGCGGAGGACAATGAGTACACGCGCGAGGGGATGCATATGGGCGGGTATCAGATGATGGTACGAAGCGAGGTGATGCGGGGGCGGTTTCGCAATAGCTATGAGCATCCCGAACCGTTCGTCCCAAACGAACCGACGAATGTACGGTTGCCGCTGCAGGACGTGCTGCATACGTTCCGCAAGGGACACCGGTTGATGGTGCAGATTCAGAGTACGTGGTTTCCGCTGGTCGACCGAAACCCGCAACGATACGTTGAAAATATCTTCTTCGCGACGGAAGACGACTTCCAGGAATCGACGCATCGGGTGTTTTGCTCTGGCCAACACGCAACGACGCTAGAAGTTCAAATCCTCCCCCCCGACCCCGACCTGGACCCCGCCACGGACCCCGACCTAGACCCCGACCTGGACCCCGCCTGTGACGCCAACGCTGACGGCGAGTCGAATTAGTTGAGCAGGCGATGGCAACAGAGCGGATCTGCGCCTGGGGAGCATAATCGGCGACTCTCCCGGCGTTTCGGAGGTCGCGGGGGCCTATTGGCGATAAAAGCGCGGTTGAAGCATACTCAGGGGTGCATAGAATGTTGCGTCTGCCCCAACGCTGTGGGGAGGTCGGCGACCGCGGTCGTCGCGACCGAGATGCCCGAGGCTGTTTGCACCGCCGGGGCATCGTGATTTTGATCCCGCATCAATTGCAAAGGAAGGTCGCTTTGGAGTTCCTACAAAGAATCCGGCGACACAGCTAAGCATGAGTGATTTTCTGGTAGCTACATCGCCTGATCTTACGGGGTACGTCAGCCTCGTGAAGGTTGGGATTGTCGTTCTGCTGACGTTTGGCTGGGCCTATAGCGCTCAGTGGGTCGATCGCGATACGGACGTCGTGAAGACGCGGCGCGAGTATTGGAACGTCATTGTTCTCAGCGGCGGTCTCGTCGCGTTTTTTGTATTGCTTGTTGCGCCTTGGGAGGGCAACTTGTTTGCTGGCGGGGTTCTCGTCTGGGCGGCGATCGCGGGGGGAGCGATCGTTGCATACCTGTTCCATCGCAACGCGCGCGTGACTCTAGACAATCGCGTCTGGACGATTGGCCATCTGAAGAGGTTGTTGTCCGGAAGCGGAAAAAAGGTTGTTTCGGATAAGGGGATGCGCGTCGAGATCGAGGACCACGATGGGAAGCATGCTGGCCTACCCGACGAGGCGGAGGAAGGTCGGGACTTCGACGCTGTGCAGGATTTTCTGTTTGATGTTCTCTGGCGACGGGCGAGCGATGTGGAAGTTGTTCCGACCAAGGAACGGTATCGAGTTGTTTACAAGATTGACGGGGTCGCGGAAGAGCAGGAAGACGGCCTTTCGCTAGAGGCGGGGGAACGGGTGTTGCGTTTCCTTAAGAAGACGGCGGGGCTGAATGTTGAGGAGATTCGCCGACCTCAGAGCGGCAAGATTTCTTGCGGTCTTCTTTCTGAAGGAGGCAAGCTCGGAGATACGGACATTCGCACTTCGGGGTCGATGGCGGGCGAGCGTTTGACGCTCAAGGTACGCACCGGTCCCGTGCTTGTCAGACTACCCGAGCTGGGGCTTGCCTCGAAACGACTCGAAACGTTGACGGCGCTCATTGCACAATCGAAGGGACTGGTTCTATTCTGCGCACCACCGCATCACGGTACGACTACAACGCAGTACTCGGTCCTCAAGAGTCACGATGCGTACATCAACAATATCCACTCATTAGAGCGTGATCCGTTGATGGACGTGGATAATGTTACGCAAAACGCTTTTGAAGGGGCGAACACGGACGTCAATTTTGCGCGTTCCTTGCAGTCGGTGCTCCGTCGCGAGCCAGGGATCGTGCTCGTAGACAACTGCGAAGATCACGAGACCGCGCTGATCGCAGCGCGGGCGGCGGCTGAGAACCGTAAGATGTACATGGGACTTGAAGCGAAAGACTGTTTCGGCGGTCTTTCGCAATTCATGAAACTTCTGAACGACAATGAGCTTGCTGCCAAGAGCGTGATCGGGATCGTTGGGCAGCGTCTTGTCCGGGTTCTTTGTAAGGACTGTCGAGAGGCGTTCGTCCCGGATGCAGCCACCTTGAAGAAGCTGAACCTTCCGGCTGACAAGATCGAGCAGTTTTACCGCCCGCCAACGGAACCTCAGCTTGATCGCAAGGGTCGCCCGATTCTGTGCAAGAACTGCCGGGGTTCAGGGTACTTCGGTCGAACCGGGGTCTTTGAAGTGCTCACGGTGGATAGTGCGGTGGCGGCTCTGATCAAAGAAGGCGCACCGATGAGCCGCATCAAACCGCAGTGCCGAAAGAACAAGATGTACTACTTGCAGGAGGAAGCCCTTCTGAAAGTGATCGACGGAACGACGAGTATGAAGGAAGTGTTGCGTTGCCTGGGCGACGGCAAGTAGGACGAATTAGAAAACCATGCTATTTACAATCGCTGTATCGGTACTCGTGATCGCCATCCTGTTTCGCCAGGCGACACTCGGTTTTTATAGCGCCTTACTCATGGCGGTGCTGACGGTTTGCTGCGGAGTTGCGGCGATGGGGATGCACGAATGGGTCGCGGCGGAATTCGTGTCGAAGTATGTCAGTGAGGATTATGCGATGGCGGTCGGTCTGGCAGTCCCGTTTGGCATGATGCTGTTTGTGCTGCGCATCGTCGCCGACAAACTAATGCCTCGAACGTGCCTGCTCCCAGCAATGATTGATCGAATCGGGGGCGGGATTTGCGGTTTCTTCACAGCGATGACGATGGTCGGGATTGCCAGCCTGAGTCTTCAGATGCTTCCGTTGGGACGAGCGACGCTTGGTTTTCAGCGGATTCCAAGCTACGCAAAATCGACCGACGGAACGCCTCTTCCCGCGCAGGACGCACCCGAGCGAGACTTGTGGTTTACACCGGATCGTTTTGTCGTGGAGATGACATCGCTGCTCTCAAGCCAGGTGTTCAGCAGTTCGCGAAATTTTTATCGCGAGCACCCCGATTATGTTGGTTCCATGGGGTCTGCCACAGCAGTGCCAAGCGGCGTCTCCATCTTCGCCCCGCCCAATAGCGTCACATTCGTTTCAACGGGCGAACCGGACGTTGTCTATTCGTTCAAAAAGGGCAAGAAAAACAACAACAGGAACAGCAATACACCGGACGTACCGGATGAGTACAATCCGATTGAGCCGCGTAGCGGCTATGAGTTCCGATCGGTTCGGGTGAAACTCGGAAAATCTGCGGAACGCAAGAAGAAACACCTGTTCACGATCAGGCAATTTCGACTCGTGGGCCAGGACGCAAACGGAAGACCCCATGTCGTTCCAGCGAGTGCGATCCAGCAGGCGAGCACTGACGAATCGGTGAACAGACACATCCGAGTCATGCAGGAACGAAAGGGCGATCGCCCGATTCTTGATGACGTGCTTAGTCCGCGCGAAGTGAACAGCGAGGTCGAGGTTGTCTTCGAGGTGCCAACCGGATTCCAACCTTCGTTCCTCGAGTATAAACTAGGTGCGCGGGTGGACGTCAACTTCGCATCGTCACAAGGCGGGACACCGAACAGGCCTTCCCCGTCGGAGACAGACACGGCGAATGATTCGCGAACAGACGCGGGACGAAGCGGCGGGGGCAGGACGGTGGCTGCCCCGGTTACAGATGGTTCGACATCAGCCAATAGCAGCGGGCGATCGGGTCGACGCCGACGTGGCGGCAACGTCCGGAGGGCGACGACGCGAGCTGATCTGTCCTTTTTCGGCGACGCGATGCCCATGGAGCTAAAATCGTACCAACAAGAGCCAAACGTCGAAATCAGTCGCGGCCTGCTCAAGAACGGACATATCGTTGGTGAGGTTGCAAAGCAATCGACGGGATCGGATGCGTCGATCACGAAATTCGCCGTCCCGTCTGACAAGCGTCTGTTGCAACTCAATACCCAGTTTCTTGGGGCCAAGAGCATCTTCGGAAAGGCCCTTGGGCAAGCGGTCAAAGTCGCGGGGAACTTTTTTGTAACGGACGAGGATGGCGCTCGTCACAAAATCATCGGGAAGTACGCAATCGCTTCGGTCAACGGGACGAAGTTTATCGAGGTACAGTATTTCCCAGAGCAGGCGGGGACGGTTGGCGGAATCGGCGTGTTCTCGAAAATCAAAGACCAATATCTCACCGGCGACTACACGCTGGTTTATCTTTTTCTGGTTGAACCCGGCAAGCTCATCACGGACTTCAATACGGGCGGGAGTGCGACGCGGGCGGATGATCTTCGCAGCGCGAATCTCGTTGCACCCAAATAGGCCCCGGCCCCCTACCGCTTTTCACCCTGATCACTACCACAACTCTTTCCCGTTTGAATCTTGCTCGATCGCCCCGTAGAATCGCCCCATCGTGCCGAATCTGATCCACCATATTGTTGATACTTCCAAGACCGACGTCGGCTCGGTTACGCCGCTTGTGCAGGGATTGATTGCAGAGCTGGCGGATCGTGGGTTCTCATGTTCACTCAACCATGCGATGGATGATCCGCACGAAACAGGCATCGAAGCGACGCGCGAGGCGGATGTCGTTCATATCCATGCGTGCAACTACGAAGCGATGATCGGGGCGGCGTGGCTTGCGAAAAGACTTGGGAAGCCGTTTGTCATCTCACCTGCGGGTGAGCTTGCGGCAGCTGCCATTCGTCGGCATCCCTGGCGGGTACGTTGGCGCGGGATGCTTTACGAGCGGCGAACCATTGGACGCGCATCCGTGATGCTCGGTCAAAACGACGCGGAGGCAGAAGCCCTTCGCCAGCGATACCGTCGCGAGGTGTCGGTCTTGCCCTACGGGATTTCTTCGGAGAGGGCCAACGTCGAACGAAAAGCCCCCGACGTCGCACCGTCGGCAGGTCGAAACGACCGGTGCGTTCTGATGCTCGCTCCGATCGAGCCAAAAACTGGATGTGCAACGCTGCTAAAAGCGTTCGCGGAAATCGGTCCGGACGCCAACGACTGGCGTCTGGTGATTGCGGGCAGCGATCGTGGTGAGTATCGAAAGATGCTCGAGGCCGCGATTCGTCGAAAGGGCGGCGGTGATCGTGTCGAGCTTCTGACAGCCAACGATGAAAAAGCCGAGGATGCGCTTCTTGCTAAGGCGGACGTACTGGTTGCACCATCATTGGAAGCTGGTCATGCAACGTCGATTTTGAAAGCGGCCTCTCTTGGTGTACCCATTTTGGCGAGTCGGCAAGTATTGCCGGATGCGCTGGATAAGGCTGTGGTTGCTTGCGAGGCGGATCGGGCGGGAATACGTGAGGGACTTCGCCGAATGGTCAAACTCACAGACCAGGAGCGGTCGGAACTCATCGAGCGAGCCAAAGGCGTGATCCGCGAGACGCTCGATTGGCGAATTCTGGCGGATCAGTACGTTAGCTTGTACAACTCGCTCGCATGAAAGCGGCGCGTTTGGCGCAGCGTATGTTGCGGACGAAACCATGAACCCCTCTATCATTTCAGCAGACAAAAAGAACCGTGCCCCCGATCAGGCGTTTCGCGCGCGTGAATTCGGACGGGTTGTCGCGCTGACGCGAAATCATCGACGGGGGTTGATCTTTGGATTGATCATCACGGTCGGGTTTGCGGGCTTGCACACCATTAGCATCGCGGGCACGTTTCCGATCTTTCAGGTGCTTCTCGAAAAAGAAGGACTTCATGGGTGGATCGACCGGGCAGTGGTTGAAAATCGCCTTGGACTGACGATCGCCCCGCTATCCGACGACGACGTCGCCCGGATCATTAAAGTCGAAGAAGGCGGGGTCGCAGCCGAAGCAGGGATTGGGGCGGGGGATGAAATCCACAGTCCGACCGAACTTGCGATTCGACCATTCTTCGACTCGCTCGCGAATACGGAAGATGGCGGCGAGATTCTCATAGTTGCAGGTCCGCCGGGGACATTGCGAGAAATCCCCTTACACCCGAACGCGCCCGAAGTGCAGACAAAGCTGCTGCAATGGGTCGCAACGTATCTGCCACCGGATGGTCCTGACTCGAAACTCAAGACGCTGGGCGGAATTTTGATCGCCGTCGTTTGCATCGTGATTTTCGCGAACATTCTTCGCTTTGCTGGTGAACTATTGGTAGCGACAGCCGTGTTGCGATCAATGATGGACCTGCGTGACCGGTTGTACGAACGGATTCTGCATCTGCCCATGTCCTACTTTTCGGGAGGCGAGACGTCTGACCTTGTTACGCGATTCGTTCAGGACGTGCAGGAGATTCAGCGAGGATTGGTGACGTTATTCGGTAAGGCCATCCGCGAGCCGATGCGGGCGATGTTTTTGATCGCACTTGCGCTGGCGTTCGATTGGCGTGTGACGATGACGATCGTGGTCGTGGTTCCGTTTACGGTCGTGATCTTCCTTGCGGTCGGGCGGAAGGCGAAAAAAGCGAATCGCCGATTGCTCGTTGCCTATGGAAACATGATCGGTGCGTTAACGACGAGTCTTCAGAATCTTCGCGTAGTCAAAGCGTACACCGCCGAGTCGCACGAGCAGAAATGCCTTGACACCGTCGATAAACGGATGCTCGCGCAACAGATCAAACTCGCACGACTCGATGCGTTTCTTAGTCCAATGATGGAGACGCTTGCGGTGTTGGCGGGAAGTCTTCTGACAGTTTGGCTTGCGAGTCGTGTCTTGGATCAAACGCTGTCGCTGTCGAAATTCGCCGGTCTGGGTGTTGCGCTGTCAATGCTGTTTGATCCGCTTCGGAAACTTACGGACGTTTATGTACGTATTCAGCGATCGACGGCCGGGGCGGAACGCATCTTTTCGATTCTAGATCACCCGCCCGAGACGAGCGACTGCACGGACGCGAAAAACATCGAGCTATTGCAGCGAACGATCGACATCGACGACGTTTCATTTACGTATCCCGGTGCGTCGAAGCCAGCGCTCGACGGCGTGTCTCTGACGATCGAAAAAGGCGAGACGATCGCGATCGTTGGCCCCAATGGATGCGGAAAAACGACGCTGGTGAGTATGCTGCCGCGACTGTTCGACCCGGACTCGGGAGAGATTCGCTTCGATGATCGATGCACCAAGAAAGCGACGTTATTGAGTTTGCGACGACAGATCGGACTCGTCAGTCAGGACGCGGTCGTCTTCGCCGGAACGCCCATCGAAAACATCACCTACGGCACACACGGCGTTGACCGCAGTCGCGTTGAAGAAGCTGCGGCAAAGGCGTACGCCGACGAGTTCATTCGCGAGCTGCCCGGGGGCTACGAAGCAGCCCTCGGCGAGCGCGGGACAACGCTATAGGGCGGGCAACGGCAGCGACTCGCGATCGCGCGTGCGATCTATCGCGACGCCCCGATCCTCATTTTCGACGAAGCAACTAGCCAAATCGACGCGGAGTCCGAACAAAAGATTCAGACCGCGCTGCGCGAATTCTCCAAAGAACGAACGACAATCATCATCGCCCATCGCCTCAGCACGATCCAATTCGCCGATCGAATTGTCGTTATGGATGCCGGGAAAGTCGTCGATGCGGGAACGCACAAACAACTCTACGACCGGTGCAAACTCTACAAAACGCTGTGTGATACGCAATTTGTCGCAGAGGCGGCTGCGTGAAGCATCGAACGGATGCACCGGTTACAAACCGGTACCACACAGGATATGTTCCCGTTCAATACAAGAGTGGCAGTCTGATTTCGACGTCTGTTATCGCCGTGCTTGCACATAGCACATTAGTTTGTACGCGAGGCGGGCGGCGAGGAATTCTGTGACTGCTTGGCCGGGGATTGGCATGACCTCGACGACGTCCGCACCGACGACGGTCTTCTCAGCCGCGACGAGTCGCAGCAGGCTTGTTACCTGATACCAGTCGAGTCCGCCGGGTTCGGGGGTTCCGGTTCCGGGAGCGAAAGCAGGATCGAACCCGTCGATGTCGATCGTGATATAGACCTTCTCGCCGAGTGTATCGAGAACGCGGTCGACCCAGTCGTCATCGGACAGGGTTTGCCTTGCGGTGATGGGAGTGATTGGATTGGTCTTGGAACGCTTTAGGAATTTGTGCTCTTCCGCGCAAACGTTTCGGATTCCCACCGGAACAATCGTCGCCCCGTACTCATGGACCCGCCGCATGACGCTGGCGTGAGAATAGGGCGTACCTTCGTAGGTGTCGCGCAAATCAAGATGGGCGTCGATTTGAAGGACCGAGAGTTTTTTGTGCTTGGTCATCACCGCTCGGATCAAACCCGACGTCACGCCGTGCTCGCCGCCGAGACCAAACAAAAACTTGCCGTCTTTGACCACTCTTCGTGCAGCCTTGAAGATTGATTCGTGCATCGCCTGGGGACTCGCCATCTCCGGCGCTAGCGGGTCGAGCGTTGCGACCCCTGCCTTGAAAAACTCCGCCTCCAGCTCCTCGTCAAAAAGCTCGACCTGCTGGGATGCTTTAATGATCGAAGCCGGTCCATGTCGAGTCCCGGGAAGAAAGCTCGTCGTAGAATCGTAAGGGATCGGCAGAACGGCAAATTGCGATGTCTTGTAATCGCTGAATTTCGGTTCCAGACCAAGAAAGTTGTCGGGGACGGTGGCCATTGGTTTTGATCTCCAAAGCTACGACCGATGCACCGGTTACAAACCGGTGCCACACTTTGTGGCTTCGCCAAGGGGAACCGAATGCTTGCTAAATCTTGCGAAACTCTTCGAGTTGACCCGATTCGGTGAGGGCTTTCTTGCCGGCTGCTTTCAGCGTCGCGGTCATTTCGCCAAGTCGCGAGTAGAGTTTTCGCTGGCTGCGCTTCTTGCAACGCACCAGCGCGTATTGAGCGATCAGCGGCAGCGTGATCGACGCGCATGAGTACACCACGACGTTGTTCACGCGAGCATCTTTGACCTTGCCCCAGCTCTTCGCCTCGCTCGGAGTCGCCCCGGACAACCCGCCCCAATGCGGCGAGTCCGTCGTCAGTTGCAGAAAATAATCGTGGCCGCCCTTGGACGGGTCCATAAGAATTTGATGCAGCGTTGGCTGAGTTTGAAGGTAGAAGTTCTTCGGAGAACCGCCGCCCACCTCAATCACGCCATTTTTCTCAGCGTCGCGAACGATCGCAGTCGTTTCGATAATGTCGAGCATCGGATTCAGATGCACCTCTTGCTCGAACAGATGCGGAACGATCAGATTCATCCCGATCGAAGAATCGCCCGGCGACGACGTAAAAATCGGAACGTGATGCTTCGCCGCACAGGCCACGAAAGACTTCTCAGGATGCGGCGCAACCTCGCCGACGCATTCTCCGAGCTTCTGATGAAGAGTCGCCGTCGAAAAAGGCTTGGAAACGTCGATCGATTTGACCGCTTTCATGATGACCTTGTCGGTGGCCATCAGCGTGTCTTCGTCGGCGATGAAAACATCGTAAATCCGCGCAACCCCAATCTCGCCCAGCTCATTATCATCCACGTCAGGACTGCCCTGAACCATCGGGAAATCGAAGGGTCGATGCAAATCGTGATAGAGATTCGCCCCGGTCGAAATAATAAAATCAATAAACCCCGCATCGATCAACGAAATCAGCACACCGCTCATGCCAATCGGCGTCATCGCCCCCGCAAGCGTCAACCCGACCGTAGCGTTGTCATCGATCATGCGAGCGAAGAGCTGAGCCCCCTCCGCGAGTCGCCGTCCGTTGAATCCGCTGCGAGCGTAGACGTTGTCGATCATGTCGGCGACAGCTTCGTTTCCGCCAAGGGCGAGCGGCTCAATCGTCGGCGCATTAAGCCAATCCGCCTCGGTCGCTTTCGCTGTTTTTTTCTGACATGGGTGCATGTTGGAATCTCGCGAGCGATGACGTTTAAAAAATGAAGACCGCGGCGGCGACGCAGGTTGTCCACAATCCACGTTTGTCGCCTTCGACAGTCTGCACGACGGCCTTCGTTTTGACGACAAGACCCTGCGCTTTGTAGATGTCCTTGCGCTCGTTGTATGCTTTGTCGGGGTCCAAGTCGATGCCTTGTGTCGTCGCGAGCATCGACGCAGCCATGTCTTCGACGTAGTCAGCACAGACGCGCTGGGTCATGCCAAACCCGTGATGCTCGGAGATGTACCCGTGAAGTTCAGGGTCAGCGGGTAGTGCAAGCCCAACGCCCGCACATGTAAGCCGGTTCGGTTCATTGGTCCGGGTTTCGGCGAGAACGCAAAAGACGATTTGTCCGGGCAGAAGCTTGGCGAGTCCGCGCGGGCGCGAGACGATTTGGCACTTGGGGGGATAGATACTGCTGACGCGAACGAGGTTGTAGGACGCAATGCCAGCGTCGCGGAGGGCTTCTTCAAAACTCTGGAGGTTGTTGCGGTGCTTGCCGACGCCCTTGGTGAAAAACATCTGCTTGGGAACAAAAGGATCATTCAATGCTTGGCTCTCCGCGTGCTGAGGACGCTACTCTATCAACTTATGCCAAGCATTGTAGCGACCGCGGCGTGGCGGACAAGGAAACGGATTTCGCGCGCGAGTGCGCACGACTCCCAAGCCGAAACAAGCACCAATCCCCTGCGGAGCGGTTGGCTACTCCCCTTCCGGGTTTCTTTCATCGCGAAGCGAGTCGGCATCGGGATCCTCGATATGGAACCCGTATTCAAAGCGTTTGCCTACGTAGGCGATGACCGATTCGTAGGCCCGGCGTAAGTCCGGGTTTCCTTCGAGATCCAACTGAACGCCTTGCCCGCCGCGGCGATTGTTGTGCGAACCGCCTCCTCGCCCGGACTGCCCCTGGTCCTTTTGGATCCGCTCGATTTCCTCGACGCCCTTGTCGATGACCGCCTTCCAGACGCGAATCAGAAGGTCCTCCGCCTCAGATCCGTGAACAACAGCGGCAACCTCCATAAGCTTTTCCTGACGCTTGGCCTCGTAGAGAAGCGGCGGGAAAATCCCCCGTCGCTCGACTTTGGTTTGCCGCGCATCCTTGAGGAAATCGCGCGTCTGGCTGAGGTATTGACTTGTAATGCTTCTCGCGGCGCGAGCGAAGATCATCGGATCACTTAGCGGCTTCCCTTCGTACTTGTATCCTGATGTTTTCTTGAGAATCTCCATATGGGCAGCCGCGTAGGTCGCGAGGTTCCGTTCTTCGGAACGCGATACGGAACGAAAGCTCTTGATGGCTGCATCGTAATGACCAGACCGAAGCTGGATCATTGCGTTCAAGACGCGCACGCGATCTTGGTCGGCCTGCGTGAGCTTACGCATGCTGACCTTGTCAGTCCATTTCTTGATGGCCGTCGACGCGCCCTCCACATCGGTGTCCAGCATCTTGGCGATGTCTCGAATCTCGGGTCGTGCTTCGGCGTAAAGAGACCGCATGTCCAATCCGTCGAGCCGGTCCGCCTGAACTTTCCTTCGCTCAACGGAAGCACGTTTGACATCAGAAAGGTTGAGGGCCAAGTTCGTATCGAGTCCTGCAAGCTTGGCACGCACGGGTTGAGAATCAAATTGTCCGGTGATTCTGCTACCGGAGAGCATCGTCAGGACCTGCTTGTCGTCGTCATTGGTCTCAATCCGATCAATCTGGTCCAGAGAGACAGATCGTTTCCCGAGGCGACTTTTGAACGCTGCTTCACCCTCGATAGACTCGAGAATAAGATGACAAGCGTCGGTATCGAACACGACCGTTTCGCCCGAGGGAGCATCGGCCCCATGCCCTGCAGTGCCAAACGCAATCACGCTCACGTCACTAAACGCGACGCTGAATTCCTCGCCTGCGCGCTCCTGAAACTTGAACTCGCCCTCCAACGTTTCACCGCTAAACCTGTTTCCGCGTTCCAGGTACAGGTCCGCGCCATCTTCGTTGTGCATGATGTACGCGATGGCTTTTGACGGGATCGAAAACTCACCCAAGCTCGATTTCCAATGGATCGTCTCCGTCTTGATGGTCCCCAAGTAACGGTCGCCGTTTTCAAAATAGAGCGTGGCATTGTCCTCGCGCCGTGCAAACTCCGAGATATTCACCAACCCGTTCTTGTTGGTCACACTCTCCATGAACGGTGAGAAGTCCGTGCCTTTGTCAATCTTGCCGAGAAGAAACGCATTGCGAACGATCTCGCCCGTCAGCTTCGCCGGAACCAGCGCGCTGTACCGTGCGCCTCCCGTATCCTCGCGACCCTCGGGAGGCTTCATCAGTGTGACCGTCCCGACCAGGAACCCGTCGCGAGTGACGCACGGTCCACCGCTGTTGCCGGGGCGGACCAGGGCGTCGGTGTAGATCATGCGGAGACGTCCGCCGGGCGTGCGCGGAAGATCAATAATATTACCCTTTTCGATTTGGACTTCCGCGCCCTTGCCAGCGCTCGCCTGCCGATCACCCCCGGGGAACCCCAGCGACCACGTTTCTTCGAGCTTCCTCAGACGCGACTCGGGGAGAAGTCGCAAAAAATTCGGCGAATGGAGTTTCCCACCGTCTTCATCATAAATCTGAAGCAACGCCTGGTCCGCAGGTTCGTTTTGATAAAGCACGGCCGCCTCGTACGTCTTCTCATCGTCTGTACCGGAGTTTAGAACGACCTTCCACGAAAGCTTGCCGCCTTCATAACCGGCCTTGAACTTCTCGATCGGACTCTTGCCGTGGGTTGGGTCAACCACGTGGTTGTTCGTGATCGCCAGCCCGGTACGATTGATGAAAAACCCGGACCCCGTGCTAAGCGGTGTGTCCGCCTGGCTGCGTTCCGAACGATACGTCCAGACATAAACCGTTGCCTGCTGAACATGTTCTTGAACGGCAGGCCTGAGGTCCGCGGCGATCACGGGTTGCGGAAGGAGGGCCACTGCGAAGAGGGCGAGAACAAGTCCGCCGAACCATCGATCAGACCGACTGCCACAAACTTCACGCAACCCTACACGACGAAACGAATTGGTGAGACTCATCGTCCACCCTCCCAAAAAGAAGCTACCGGCGACCTAATGAACGAAAACTTGCCTTCACCTGATAGCAGAAACAGTCAGCGGTGTCCAACTTGCCCCCCAGCTACCAATTCGGCGCGGCGGCCTGCGTTTAGGGAAAAGAAACCTCAGTTGACAAGCAAACGCACAATCTGTGGGTGGATAGCGGCGAGTGCTTGGCCGCGGTGGGAAATGCGGTTTTTCTGTACTGGGGGAAGCTCTGCGGCGGTTCTGTCCTGATCGGGGATGAAAAAGTGGGGGTCGTAACCGAATCCGTTGTGGCCTCTCGGTTCGTCGATGATGACGCCTTCGATTGTACCGCTGCTTGTGGCGACGACGACTTTGTCGGAAGTTGCAAGCGCCATGGCACATCGAAAACGCGCGGTGCGATTCGCCTCCGGGATTGCTTGAAGTTCGCGAATAAGCCTTGCATTGTTGGCCATATCATCAGCATCCTCGCCAGCATACCTTGCGGAGTAGACACCCGGAGCGCCGTCGAGCGCATCGACCTCTAACCCGGAATCGTCGGCGAGCGCCCATAACCCCGACGCGGCTGCGTAGTGAATTGCCTTCTTGCGCGCGTTCGCATCGAACGTATCGCCATCCTCAACGGGTTCTTCAATGGCGTCGATATCGGTAAGGCCAATCACTTCGACGCCCAGCGCTTCGAGCATCGCACGGACTTCGCGAAGCTTTCCCTTGTTGGAGGTTGCGATGAGAAGCTTGTTCACGAGATCGGACATCCGTTACGGTGTTTGTTGGTTTGGAAGTTTGACGAGAAACGACGGGACGGGCGTACGTGAGCCGTCCGGTCCAATGACGTAGACGATGCCGCCGTTGACGTAATTGTACTTGAGAAGCTCGTCTTGCTGCAACTTCGCGACCTGGCGACTGTACTGGCGAAGGTAGGTCTGCCCCTGAGAGTCGTCGACCACCGCGTCTGATCCGAAGAGGCCGACCGTGACGACACTCGATGCGTCGGCGTGATGGTAATACGCATCATACCCCTTGCCTCTAAGAAACTCGCAATAATCCGCGGCCGCCTGCTTGAACTCCGAAAAGTTGTCGACGGCTTCAAAGGCTGCGACCTGCAGCGTATACGTCCCCGTCACGTTGCTTAGGTTCCACGCGGGGTTTCCCGCGTTGGGCGTGGGGATTCTTGCCGGAAGGGCAGCGATGAAGTACCGGCGACCTTTCCCATCGCCGAGTTGCTTGATGAGGTCCAGGTCGCGTCGCATTTGTGCGGGCATGTCTCGCACACCGGTCTTGGGATCGGTCGCTCTCTTGTAGTAGCCATAATACAGACCGGTCTTGCCCGAGTCGCTGAAGGTGAAGACATCTCGCGCGCGAATCCCCGGAGTCCGCTTGAGCGCTTCTGCAAACTGAGCGATCTGAGTTTGGCGACCGGGGCCGGTAAGCTCTAAGCAGCGAATGGTCCAGGGTGCGCCTTTCGCCCCAAAAAAAGAACCCCCCGCTCGACCAGACTTACCGCCCGACACACACCCCCCGAGCGACAGCAACACAGCGCCAATCGCGCAAAAGCAAACCGCGGCGCGAGCGGTGTTGATTTGTGTGCGCCCGACAAACGTCATTATCCGATCCGCTTCCGCAGTGCTTTTGCTTGCTCGGCGAGGAGCTGTTTGATTCCGCGAGACGCTAGCTTCAACAGCTTGTCGAGGTCGTCGCGAGAAAAGGTCGCCTCTTCGCCAGTGCCCTGGACTTCGACGAACTTGCCGGACTCGGTCATGACGACGTTCATATCCACCTCAGCCGCGACGTCTTCGGGATAGTCAAGGTCCAGCAAGAACAATCGCCCCACTTTCCCAATGCTGACCGCCGCGACAGCCTCGCGAACCGGGGAAGCAGTTAGTATTTTTTCACGCCGTGCCCACTTAACCGCATCGCAAAGGGCGACGTATGCGCCGGTGATACTCGCAGTTCGAGTGCCACCATCTGCCTGCAAGACATCGCAATCAAGAAGAATCGAGTTCTCACCAAGTGCGTCCAGATCGACGACCGCCCTGAGCGAACGTCCGATGAGGCGCTGGATTTCCTGCGTACGCCCGTCGAGCTTGGTTCGGTTGCGGCGGCGGCGCTCGGAGGTCGCACCGGGAAGCATGTCGTACTCCGCCGTGACCCAGCCACTACCCTGCCCCTTCTTCCAACGCGGAACCGACGCTTCAAAGCATGCGGTGCAGAGTACAACGGTATCGCCCGCCTCAATCAGAACCGAACCGGCTGCGTTCTTGGTATAACCGCGAGTGATTTTGACGGGCCGAAGATCATTTGGTTTTCGCTTGTTTTTTCGAGCCAATCGTAACTCCCTGGGGATGAGGTCATTGTCCAACAACAGCAGCAAGCCCCGACGATACGTCGCGCTTCGTCGCTGTCAATCCTGGTTTGCATTGAACGACTCAAGGCAAGCAACGGCAGAGGCTCCCATTGCGGAAAAGCTCAGGCGGCGCGTGTTTGCGTCGATCGATTCAACTTCGATTCGCAGATGATCTTCGGGGATCGCTTCACAGACCCGGTCAGCCCACTCGACCGCAACGACAGCGTCCTCGGCAATGAATTCATCGAACCCGAGCGCGACAAGCTCGGCGGAACCTTTCAGGCGATAGGTGTCGATGTGAATGAGAGTCCGCTGCCCTTCGTATTCGTTGATCAGCGTGAACGTGGGACTGGTGACCTGTTTCGGATCGGTCGCACCGTTTCCAGACGCAACACCTTTGACGAACTGGGTCTTGCCCGCGCCGAGGTCGCCGACGAGCGCTATGACCAACCCGCCAGAGAGCGATCGTCCGAGTCGCTGCCCCAACTCAAGCGTTTCTTGAGGCGAATGCGTTTGTAATTGCACGGTCTGAGTTGGCGAAGTCAATGGACAAACCCCTTTGGCGCAAGCGTTTCAACTGTTCCGTCAATCCGGGCGAGAGCGTAGCCCGACTGAGTGATTTTGCCAACCTCCAGCAATGGCCCGGGATACGCCCGAGCGTCACCTTCAACGGCAAGAAGCAACTCGAAGTCTTCCCCGTCGCAAAGCACGTGCTCCAGAGGCGTCTTATCACCTTCCGAAGCGGATCGCTGCGCGTCGGCGCTGGTCACGGCGTTGAGCAATGTTTCGTCGAGCGTTGCCCCAACGCTCGACGCTTCGCACATTCGCGAAAGGTCCAGCGACAGACCGTCGGTGATGTCGATCATGGCGTGAAGGTGTAGGCCGAGCGTCTCGGCGAGCAGCTTTGCTTCGTCGATGCGCGGTCGAAACCGAAGATGCTCACCGCGCAGACTTCCGCCGAGCGGGCCGGTGACATAGAGCTTGTCGCCAACCTTCGCACCGGATCGAAGAATCGGCGCGACACCTTCCCACGGGGCTGCGACAATCGCGACGTCGATCGCGAGTGACTCCGCCCACTTGGTCGTATCGCCGCCCGCGACCACAACGCCGAATTCATCAGCGACGGCGTAGATTCCCGCGTACAACAATTGCGCGTCTTCCATCAAGAAAGTCGATGGGAAGGCAACGGAGATCGTGACTGCACAGGGCCGAACAGCCATCGCAGCGCAGTCGCTGAGCGAACAGGCAACGGCCTTTCGCCCGATGAGGTTCATGGGCTGCGTTTGGGTATCGAAATGAACGCCGTCGAGCAGCAGGTCTGACGAAAAAAGAAGTTCCTTCCCATCAACGCGCAGGATGGCCATGTCGTCGCCGATTCCGCAACGCAGTGCAGGTGAATCGGTGGCGCGACACGAAAGCCAATCCACAAACGCTATCTCGGAGAAACTCATGGGAGGAAATGGTAGCAGAAACCGGGGCCGGGGATAAGAAAAGCCCGCGAGCGTAAACTCGCGGGCATTCGTCGTTCTTCATGCATCGCAGGCAGTTGAAAAAGTGTGGCACCGGTTTGCAACCGGTGCGAAGTCTACTGTTTCAATGCCGTTCACCGGGTACAAGACCGGTGCCGCACTCCAGCAGTCCCAAACAACAGGTCCGCTAGACGGTGTACTGTCCGCGTCCCTTGCGCTTGAGTGCTGGCATTTCCGGAAGCGCGTTGCTTACTGCCTTCGTAAGATTTTTGGCGCTTGTTCGGTAGCCAGCCTCCAGAACGGAGGCGGAGATTTCTCTGGGGCTTAGCGGTCGCGCGGCAGCCTTGAGAACTTTGACGATCAGGAATTTCAAGGAGCCTTCCTGTCCGCCCGATCCTTTCGGTCGGCCTCGCTTTCGCATTCCGGGGACGACGACGCTTGACTGACCAAGCGACCGCATTGCGTTTTCGATACCCGCGATTTGTTCGTCAATCGAGTTGCGCTGCGAAGCCAACTCTCGCAAGTACGCCTGCATCTCGCCAAGAACCCGACCCGCTCCGGTCGATGCGTTGTATGCCGCGAGCGTTCGAATCGACGAACCGCCCGTCGATTTCTTCGCACCGCCCGCACCATGAATCGAATTCATGTGCCTTCCAAGGTGGGCCGGGAGTGCGAACTTTCGATCACACTTCGGGCACTTCAGTTTCTTTCGTGCCATTTCATATACTCCAATTCGTATCTGTTGACGCTAAGTGGGTAGACGCCGGTAGTCCACCTGCTTGACTATGAAAATAAACATTCCACAGGGTTTTGCAAGCGATCCCAGAAAAGTTCTTGGAAAACAGTAGGCGCGGATGGACCGGGATAAACAAGGGAAAGCCCGCGAACGACTGGTTGTCAGCTAGCGAGACTCCGTCTCCTGGAAGGATGCACTGCGACCGAATAGTAAAGTGCTGTTGGAAGAGTTAGCGCATTTCGCCATCTGCGACCATAAGTCGCCTCTTACCTGCGACGTCTTGCTTTTCCCCTAGATGCTCGCCTTGTTCTTTGTCTACCATCACGTTTACCGCGATCGCGGTTCCCTTTGCCTCGCGCGCCGTCCGGAGATACGATGGACGACATAACAAGCGATAAATCTAACTGACGCGTCCGAACATCAACTTTAGCGAGAACCACCTGCAGTCGGTCGCCAATCGCAATCCGAATGCCGCTCCGCTCACCAAAGACCGCGCCACCACCAGAGGCAAGCTCCCACCAGTCGTCCGGCAGCGATTCAAACCGGACCAACCCGTCAATCAAATACTTATCGAGTTGCACGAAGACTCCCATCTTCGCCACACCGGTCACGATCCCCTTAAACTCATCACCAACCCGATCGGCAAGAAGCTGGAGTGTCAAAATTGTCCTTAACTCGCGTTCGGCACTTTCTGCGCGACGTTCGTTGGCGCTGCACTGACTGCCTAACTCGGTCAGCTCCTCCACACTTGGAACATGTTTGCGCTTTTGCTCCCGCTTCAATTCTCCGCGAGCATAGAGGTCAACGAGGCGGTGAATAGTCAGGTCCGGGTAGCGGCGGATCGGGGAAGTGAAGTGGCAATAATGCTCGCTGGCGAGGGCGAAGTGGCCTACCAGTAGCGGCGAATACTCCGCCTGCCGCATCGATCGCAAGACGGCAAAGTGAAGGGGATACGCTTCGGGCTTGCCGCGTACGCTATCTAGGAGGGCTTGCAGTGCGAACCGATCCGCCCCGCTCTCAAGATCATACCCGAGCATTCGCAAGAGCTTCTGCAAACTGCCGTCGGCGAGTTCGGGAGGCGCATCGTGAATCCTACGAAGATGCGGCACCTTAAGTTCGGTTAGCGTGCGCGAGACCGCCTCGTTCGCCTCGACCATGAACATTTCGATAATCGTATGCGAGAAACTCGTGTCGGCGGGAACGACATCAACCGCGTGCCCTTGTTTATCAAAGACAAGCTCCGCGTCGGGAATCTCAAGCTGCAACATGCCATCCTTAAGGCGACGCTTTCGGATGCGGCGGGCAAGCTTGTCCATCTCCTTAATAAGAGCGACGACCTTCGCGCTGGTGCGACCAGGCTTGCCGCCCAGAACCTGCGTTACTTGATCGTAGGTGAGACGCTTGGTCGACTTGATCACGGTGTTGGCGAGTCTTGTCTCTTTGACGTTCCCGTGAGAATCGTAGGTGATAAAGGCGCTCTTGGTCAGGCGAGCTTCGCGTTCCTGCAATGAACAAACGCCGTTCGACAAAACCTCGGGCAACATTGGAATCACGGTGCGAGGCAGATAGACGCTGGTCGTTCGTTTCTTCGCTTCCTCGTCGATCGGACCATCTTCGCGAACGAAGTGGGCGACGTCCGCAATGTGGATGCCCAGCTCGACGCAATCGCGAGCGAGTGTCTTGATTGAGATGGCGTCGTCGAAGTCGCGGGCGTCGGTGGGGTCGATGGTCAAAATGGTCTCACCCCGTAAGTCATCGCGATGCAGCAACTCCTTCTCGACATCGAACGCGGTTGCGACCTTTGCTGCGGCTGTTTCGACGAGCGGCGGAAAAGCTGTGGGAAGTTGATACTGCTCGATGATACCCAGTGTTTCGATGCCGGGTTGACCAAGGTCGCCGAGGACTTTGACGATAACCCCGCGGGCGGGTCGGTTGTCCTTGGGAAACTGCGTGACCTCAACGACGACCTTTTGGCCCGGGCTTGCATTCTTGGCGCGAGCGTCCGGGACAAAAATCGGCGCATGGAACGTAGTCCCGTCCGGGATAACCGACAGCTTCCCCGCGTTGTCGCGCAATTCTCCGACGAATCGGTTTTGCCCGCGTTCTAAAATCTCGACAACGCGGGCGTCGTAGACCGTGACGCCTTGCCGCTTGCCCTTTTTCTTCACGGACACAACGACGCGATCGCCGGTCATGGCCCCACTGGAACCCCCGCGCGGGATGTACAAATCGCCGTGGGCATTGCGTTCTTCCGGAATCACAAAGCCGAATCCACGCAGATTCGCTCGATATTCTCCGATCAAGCGAGGTCTAGGCGGCGGAAGCGTCAAGAGTCCCCGCGCAGCGAGGACAATGCGCCCCTCTTTCCTCAGCAGTTTACACGCATCGGAGAAATCGCCCTGTTCGTCAACATCGATCGCCAGCGCAATAGCGATCTCTTCAAGCAACTGTGGGGAATACCCCTTCGCGCCGACGAATCGAAGAATGCGCTCGGCAAAGTCGCTGGTTGGCATATAATGCTCCGGGTTAGCGACTGTGTTGGAATCGTGGTGATCCCCAACGCAACCGCCACGTACAAAGAAGTGAGAACCTCATGGAAGACATCCTAGAACTCGCATCGAAACTTGGCAAACGGATCGCCAGCGACGATCGGGCGACCGCCTTCACAAAAGCACGCCAGGCACTCGAGGCCAACCTCGAAGCGAGACAACTACTCGCCGATTACGAGGAATCGCAGCACAAGATCGCCGAACTGGAGGCGACTGGCAAACCGCTCGAACCCGACGACAAGCGCAAGATGGCAGACCTGCATTCAAAGGTCGTCGGAAACGAAGTGCTCAAAGACCTGCTCAAGACCCAAACCGACTTCCTTCAAATGATGACGCTCGTCTCCCAGAAGATCGAATCCGAAGCGATAGGCAGCGGTTAGCATCGCATCCTGAGGCAATGCGACCACCATCCGATGACGCCGTGCGCAAATTCCGCGCGATCGAGCACGCTCCTGGAGCTGGTCAGCTCAAGTCGTACCAGTCAAACACTGCGCCCATAGCGTTTCGCCGATCGAGTCGGCCAATCTGGCGCACAAAAAACTCCCCTCAAGAAAATTCTGCGCTGGCGACGATACATGGCATACTTGTTACCCAGTTTGCCTATCTTCGCCATTCGACGCAAAGTCAAATCGGCAAGAAAATCAGACAGGACGGTGAAATCGAAACCGAGTGGGAGACTCGGCGAGTTTGTTTGAAAAGAGCGGATCGCTCCAGGACCGGGCAGGAGGCCCTTCGTGTCGCAAGGCCTCCTGGTACGGTTCGACGAGACTTTTGAAGGAGTGTTTCGCAATGGCTAATCCGACGATCGTAGATGAGTTCATGGCCCCCCTTTTGGCGGGTAATCGCACCGCGTGTCGCGACTTCGTTTTTGGGAAGCTTGAGCAGTTCGAGAACCCCGTAGACGCCTACAGCCAACTCTTGTGGCCTTCGATGGAAAAAATCGAAAAGCTCTACAAGGGCGACCGGATCAACACCGCGACCGAACACATGGCCACCCGCATTCACCGGGCGATCGCGGATCAGCTGCAAGTGAAACTACACAAAGCGCCCTCTAACGGTAAGAAAATCGTCATTATGTGTGCCGAGGCAGAACCGGAAGAGCTTGGGGCACAGATGTGCTCCGACCTGTTCGAATCGAACGGGTGGGAAGTGTACTTCCTGGGTGGCGGCGTTCCCAACGACGAGGTCTTGACGCTGATCGGTCAGATTCGCCCGGAGATTTTGTTGATCTTCGGAACACAGCCCGCGGGCGTCCCTGGTGTTCGGCGATTGAACGATATGATCCGGGAAATCGGGGTTAATCCGACGATGAACATCATGGTGGCCGGAGGTGTCTTTAACCGCGCGGATGGGCTTTGGAAGGAAGTAAACGCGGATATCATCGCAAAAAACATGGCTCAGGCGCTGCCGCTGGCGACCGAAGCTGAGCCGAAAGACCCCAGCACTATCGTCAAACCTACCACGAAAAAGCGTCGCCGTCGCCGCCGACTGACACCTCTCGCGGTGGCTGAGGGGGCATAGTTTTCACAGGCGAAGAAGGTGACTCAACCCCCCGCCGAACAATCTCATGTGAAATGTTGACCGATCGGCGTACTGTGCCGGGCGCGCGGGCGAGTTCGTTTGTACTCGCGCCGATCGCTGCTTGTGTGTCAAAAACATTTCGAGATTCTGCGGTTGTCGGCGGTCACGACGCGAGATGTTTTTGCATGATGAGCAAACGTCGCGCGTGAGTTCGCTCGGCGGGACTGCGTCACATGAACGCGGCGGTCTCGCTATTGCTCAGCGTACCAAGCTGCCGATGTGCATTTTGTAAGTAAATTTAAGGGAAAAACGCTTGATTGTCGGCGTGAAGTTGATTAGATTCCGGCGAAGCGGGTCAAGGATTGGCAACGCAACGTCACTGATACTGAAAGGAACTTGTCCATGGCAAAGAAGAAGAAAGCAAAGAAAACAACGAAGGCAAAAAAGGGCGCAAAGGGAATGGTGAAGGGAAAGTCTCGATCCAAGTCTGACATCTTCGGCGCGCTCGCCGAAGCCAACGAGCTTACACGCAAGCAGATTTCCAGCGTGTTTGAAGAACTATCCGGACTGATTCAAAGCGATATCGGCAAGCGCGGACCGGGCGTGTTTACCGTTCCTGGTCTCATGAAGATCAAGGTTGTTCGCAAACCCGCGACCAAAGCGCGCAAGGGCATTAACCCGTTTACGGGCGAAGAGATGATGTTCAAAGCAAAGCCCGCACGCAACGTCGTGAAGGTTCAAGCACTCAAGGGCCTAAAAGAAATGGTCTAGCGCTTCTTCGCTGCAACAACTTGTAGCAAGAAACGATTGAACGTTGAAAGCGGCGATGAGAACGATTGTTCTTGTCGCCGCTTTCTTTTTGTTGAGCGACTCGTTCTCTTCGCAAACAGAAGACACCCCCCTGAATCCCCCTTCGTAAGGGGGGACGACGAAGGTCGCAATCTCAGGTCTAGGCTCCTTTGCGTACAGGATTCTTTACGTAGCTTCTCTACGTCTTTTCTTCCTCGGGCGTATCGAAGTTTCGATTGCGTCGCTTGCGAACCGCCTCGCGCAACAGATACTCGATCTGCGCGTTGACGCTTCGCAACTCGTCTTTCGACCAGCGCTCAAGCTCTGCATGCAACTCGCGCGGGAGTCGAACCAAAAATGACTTACGCTCTGCCATGCGTGCCACGGATCATGATCGTCGCTCGCATCACCGACCAATGGCGAGCGAGCGACGAACATCAGGAAACACTTTATTTATAGTGTTTTCACACTCACACTTCCGCCGCGGTCTAGCAGCCTGTTGATAAACGAAGTTTTTCTATGTGGCACCGGTTTGTAACCGGCGCTAGACCCCGCAACAGGAGAAATCGCACCGGTTACAAACCGGTGCCACACTTTTTCAACAGGCTGCTAGGCCTAGTTGTATAGCGTCCCGGCGTTGACCACCGGTTGCGCCGCCTTGTCCCCGCAGAGCACGACGAGGAGGTTGCTCACCATCGAAGCTTTTCGCTCTTCGTCCAGATGGATCGTATCTTTTTCATCCAACCGCTTGAGCGCCATCTCGACCATGCCGACAGCCCCATCAACGATCCGCGTACGAGCGGCGACGATCGCTTCGGCTTGCTGACGCTGGAGCATCGCCCCTGCAATCTCCGGTGCGTACGCGAGGTGACTGATCCTTGCTTCGCCGACGTGAACGCCCGCTTTGGCGATGCGCTCGGTCAACTCTTTTTCAAGCTGTTCGGACACTTCATCCATGCTTCCACGCAGCGACAGCTCGTCATCGACGGTCGTATCGTAGGGGTATGCGCTAGCGAGATGACGCAGCGCCGACTCACTTTGCACCGCCACGTAGTCTTCGTAGTCTTCAACATCAAAGACAGCTTTGGCAGTATCCGTCACTCGCCAAACGACAACAACGGCGATCTCGATTGGGTTGCCGCGTCGGTCGTTTACCTTGATCGTACTACCGTTGAGGTTGTGAGCGCGCAACGAAACCTTATTCTTGGTGAGCAGCGGGTTCGCCCACCAGAATCCACTTGCTTTCACGGTCCCTTTGTACTTTCCGAACAAGATCAGCACCGTGGCGACGTTTGGTTGCAGGGTGAAGAATCCAAAGAGGCACACGAACCAGACGGTGACCAAAATTGCCAAAAAGACGAGCGTCCAAATCGCAGCCGTGTCGCCGCCGTTGCTAACGTTCAATCGGTTTACGAGGGTATAAAACCAATACCCAAAGCCCACGATTGCAGCCAGGAACGCAGGAAGCACGACCCATCCGCTGACTGCTCCGATCTTCTTTTCTGTGTTTTGCATACCAAGTCCTTTCATATCTTTAATATATCAAAACTATATCACATTTGAACGAATCACGCAAGCCGTCCAACTGGTTTCGTACAATTCTGGACATGAGTTATCGGACGAAAGGCGGCTATACCCGGGTTTTTCGATTTCTATGCGTCTTGAATAACGGACTGATCACGAAGCTGCGGGGACCGAGAACCATGAATTGTTCTTCGACCCGGTTGAGGACGTGTCTTCAAGGCTGGTCGTGCGACAAGGTGAGGTCGCATCCTTACGGTCGTTGCTCGGTCTATTTGGTCGATCGACTGTGGACAAAGTTTTCTGAACGGGTAGTTATGTTCGCGTCGAAAGACAGATACGCATGGCGGGCTGATGATGGAGGGGTGCGCGGATCGCGCCCGGGCTGATGACATCGCGTTGCCCATTACTATTTTGATGTTGATCCCGTGAAACCGGAACTCAGGCAACGGCTTCGGAAAGTGATGGCTGGCGTTTCGCCGGAGGAGCTTAACACGCGTTCTCTGCGCGCAGCTCACCGCCTTTTTCAAGAGCCGGAGTATATCAAGGCGGAGATCGTGATGGTCTTTTTGTCTATGGAGACAGAGGCAGACACGACCCCGATCGCTTTGAGGTGTTGGCAGGACTCGAAGCGCGTGCTCGCACCGAAGGTCAGTTGGAACCAGCGGCGGATGCTTCCTTTGGAGATTCGATCGCTGACCGACGACGTTGTTTGTTCCAATATGGGGATTCGCGAACCGGTCGCGGGGATTCCGTTCCCAGTGAATATGATCGATCTTCTCATCGTTCCCGGACTCGGGTTCGACGAGTATGGAAATCGCCTCGGCCGGGGTCGTGGGTTTTACGATCGGTTTCTTGCCCATCCCGAATTTCGCGGGGTTGCGTGCGGGGTTTGCCTCGAATCGCAGATCACACCGCGCCTTCCCGTGGGTCCGCTCGATCGTGAAGTGGATATGGTCGTGACGGATGCGAGCGTTCGGCGGTTTGGGGAGTAAACGTCCAAACGTCGAAAAATCCAAACGTCCAAACCATGCGTCCACCTGCTGTGGAGCGAGGTTCTGGTCGTTGCGATGCACGGGCGAGCAGCGGTCGCCTGATACTTCAGCGATGCTCGACGACGCGTCCTTCTCAAAAGCACTGAAACCAACAGCAAGTCTTTACTTGCATCCAACCAAATGACTAATTCGTGAACTGTATCGGGAGAAGGTTACGCTCGACCAAGCTCAAACATCCCCCCCTTGACGAACAGGTGTCAATTCTGGTAAGCTGCGCGACCGGAGATCGTTACCGAGCACCTGCAAAAAACCTTTGAGATGTGACAGCGGGATTGCGCTACGCCCAAGAGTGAGCAACCACGTTGGGTGGTGCTGGCTGTCTGCCCGGAGTTGCCCACGGTGGCGGCGCGTGCGGATGAGATGCTACACGAACCGGGCTGACGGAACGAGGAGAAAGATCATGTTATTGGTGAGACCTAGACGTTTGGCAATCTCTGCTGTCTGCGGAACGATCGCAATACTGGCAGCTTCACCCGCGTCTGCGCAGGAGTGCTCCAACCAGGGCATCATTGACGCTTGCACATCGCTTTGCGAAATTTCAGCCGATCTTTGTGGCGGGGTATGCGGAGCAGC
>JAJRUK010000296.1 GCA_024277835.1 Planctomycetota bacterium
CGAAGGGGCCTCTCACCGTTTCGCAGGTGACCACCATCGTTCAACGGGCGATTCAAGGCGCGATCCCCGCGACGATCCACGTCG
Source organism: Planctomycetota bacterium (assembly GCA_024277835.1). GTDB lineage: Bacteria > Planctomycetota > Phycisphaerae > UBA1845 > UBA1845 > JAJRUK01. The sequence goes on from JAJRUK010000296.1 coordinate 85, forward strand.
TCGGTGAGGTCAGTAATTTCAAGAGACACAGCAGCGGGCACCTTTACTTTACGCTCAAGGACAACAGCAGCGAGCTGTCGTGCGTCATGTGGCGATCCGACGCCGCCCGCCTCAAGTTCGACCCTGAGGATGGGCTTGAGATTATCGCATCGGGCACGGTTGAGGTCTTCGAGCGTGCGGGTCGGTATCAACTGTACACGCGTAAGCTCGAACCCAAAGGCGTGGGCGCACTCGAACTCGCCTTCCGAAAGCTGTGCGAGAAGCTCAAGCGAGAAGGCCTGTTCGATCACGAGCATAAGAAACCACTGCCGCCATATCCCAAACGAATCGCCATCGTCACCAGCCCCACCGGAGCAGCGATCGCCGACATGATCCGCACGATTCAGCGGCGATACCCATGCGTGCATGTGCTTATCTATCCGGTGCGCGTTCAGGGTGACAGCGCCGCGGGCGAAGTGGCGAGCGCGATCCGCGCGATTAACCAAAACAGTGCGGCCCTTGGCGAAATCGACTTGATGATCGTCGGACGCGGTGGCGGTTCGATCGAAGACCTTTGGGCGTTTAATGAAGAAGTCGTCGCGCGGGCGATGTTCGCGAGCAAGATTCCGATTATCAGCGCGGTCGGGCACGAAGTCGACTTTTCGGTGGCTGACTTGGTGGCGGATGTTCGCGCCGCGACGCCGACGGCTGCCGCGGAACTCGCCGTCCCTGAGTTGGCGGAAGTCGTGGCAGGACTCGACGCCATCGCGAAGCGTATCGCGCGAGCAACGCGCTCGCGCACCGAGCTAGCCGCCGCCCGTATCGAGGCCGCGACGCATAAATCGCCGCTACAAGACCCGCTCAACCTCATCCGTCGCCGGGAGCAGGTGCTCGATGAACTCGAATATCGTATGACACGCACCGAAAGCGCGCGAATGCACGACATACGACAGCGTGTCGAAAAATCAGAAACGATCGTGCAGCGCATCGCCCCGCACGCCTACCTCGCAAAAACCGGAGACGCACTCCGCGACGCGAGCCACCGCCTGCAATGGGCGATCAACGCACGCTTGCGCGATGCGTCTCAAAAAGTACGACACCTCGCGCTAACGCTCCCGGCGACCGCATCCCATCGCTTCGACCTCGCGCGGCAGCAAGTTCACGCCGCCGAGACCGTATTGGGCGCGGTTAGCCACAAGAGCGTCCTGGGTCGGGGTTTCTCAATCACACGAATCAAAAAAGGCGGAAAAGTTCTCCGCTCTATCAAAGACCTGTCCGATCGTCAGCGACTCATTACGCAACTCGCCGACGGCGAAGTCGAGACCGAAACCATTAACATCCATCAACTGGAGCTATTCGACGAATCATGAGTAAGAAAAAACTGTCCTTTGAACAAGCGTTGGAGCAACTCGAAACGATCGCCGAACAAATCGAACAGGGTAAGATCGGGCTGGAAGAATCGATCACAAAATACGAGGAAGGCATGGGCTTGGTGAAACAGTGTCGAGATATCCTGTCGAAAGCGGAGATGAAAATCCAAAAGCTACAGGAACGCGCCGACGGTACGCTCGAAACAGCACGTTTCGCGAAACCCAAAAGCTAACCCCCAACCAACCCCGACCGACCCCGCGTCCGCCCCCCCGAGCCGCAGGCTTTAGCGTGCGCGGACACGCGCCCGCATGGATGTTTGTGAATCAAGAGAAGTTCACGCGGCCTCATGCCCCACCACCGCTACATCCGCTCCACAAGACGGTCGATCAGAAAACTCGACCGCTCCAGCGCTTCGTCCGTGAAAGAACCAAAAAACGACCGAACGGTCTCGAAGTTCTCCGCGAAACTTTCCCGATCCCCACGATCAACAACCTGTTGCAAGTGCTGCGCCGATGAAACGAACGAGGCCATCACGCGCTGCGAATCGGGATTCGACATTTGGATCGACGCATACAGATCAGGAGATTGCGCGAAATGCCTCGCCGTCATCAGAAGCTCCATGAAATACACCGGCGACGTGAACTGAAGCGTATCGGCCACGGAAACACCAAGCTCCGACAACGTCCGACCCGTTACCTCCGTCGCAAAGTGCGTCAACACCTGCACGACAGCCATGGCTTTGTCGTGCGACTCGGGCGTACACTCCATCAGCACCAGCCCCCGCGCCCCAAAATTCTGCTTTAACCAGGCAAGCCACGCATCCCCGCGACCCGGACAAAGCACCACTCGCTGCCCCTGAAGCGAATGCACGCTCGGAGCAAACAGCGGATGCGTACCAACAACCGCACCGCGACACACATCGAGCATCACCGAAAGCGGCTCGGTCTTGACGGAAGTGACATCGATCAGCAAAGCATCTTCGCGAACAGCCGGTCCGATCTCACGAATCACGTCGCACGTTTTTTCGATGGGAACACTGACGACAACCACATCCGCCACCGCCGCCGCGTCCAACGGGCGAAGGTCGGTATCAACGTCCGCGATCATGATCGCGTGACCGAGATCCCCGAACAACTCAGCGACACAGTGCCCCATCCCGCCGCGCCCGCCGATCACCGCAACGGTTCGCGGCTCAACGTCAAGAGGAACTTCTGCTTTCAGCGCCGCCTGACGATCGCGACTACCCCACAAGATCAACCGGAAAAGACTTTCGACAAGATCCCCCGACACCCCTAACGAACCCGCTCGGTGACGACGATCTTCGAGAATGTTGCGCTCGCGCTCGATGTCGCGGATACCGATCTGCTGCTCGCGTTTGTATCGAGCAACTTCGCCGATATACCCGTTGCGTCGAGCGAGAAGCGCAATGATTTCCCGATCGACGCTATCGATCCTCGCCCGCAATTCATGCAGCGACTGTACCGGCGGCGATGCTTCAGACGTACTTTCCTTCTCAGACATTTGCATCACTCCGTTCTACCGATTCGCATCGAAAAAACCCCGAGCCGCAGGCTTAACGCCTGCGCGGACACGCGTCCACATGGGTGTTTCTTAATCAGTAACACCCGACTACGACGCACCATGCACCGGCGCCCCCTTCGCAGCTGTAACCAGTTTCCCAACCGCTTCATCAATCTCCACCTCGTTTGTAAACCGCCCGATACTTAAGCGAACTGCACCAAACGCGACGGCTTTCGGTATGTCCATCGCCGCAAGTGTGGCTGACCGCTTCGCTTTGCCCGAATGACAGGCTGCCCCGGTACTCGCAAGCACATCCGGACACTTGGCCATCACCTCGCCACCAATTCGATCACGAAAACCAACGCAAAGCGTGTTCGGAAGGCGATCCGTCGGGTGACCCAGCAAGACAACATCGTCGCCCAACCCGTCGCAAAGACCCGCATAGAGTCGATCGCGCAAACCCGCAACGCCCGAGTGATCCGAGTCCTTCTCCGCAAGCTCAGCCGCCTTTCCCAGACCAACGATCATCGCAACGGGTTCCGTACCCGCCCGAATGCCGCTTTGATGACCCGCACCGTGATGCAACGGGTCGAGCTTCACACCCTTTTTGATGTAAAGCGCTCCGATGCCCTGCGGGCCGTAGAATTTGTGCCCGGCGATCGTCAAGAAATCCACGCCAAGCTTGTCCACACGCGTCTCGATCTTCCCGCACGACTGAGCGGCATCCGTATGCAATAGAACCCCAGCCTCCCGTGCTATTGCAGAAATCTCCGGAATATCTTGAATCGTCCCGACCTCGTTATTCGCGTGCATGATCGAAATCAAAATCGTCGTCGGTCGAATCTCCCCCGCCACTTCGCTCGGATCGATACGCCCGTTTGAATCCACGCCAACGTAGCTAATCTCATACCCGAGCTTCTCAAGGAACTTGCACGGATTCTTAATCGCCGGATGCTCGACACTCGACGTGACGATGTGCTTCCCCTTCTCCGCCAGCGCAAACGCTACACCCTTGACGACATGGTTGTTCGACTCAGTCCCACCGGAGCTGAAAAAGATCTCACCCGCAGACGCGCCCAACAACGATGCGACCTGACCGCGCGCGCTATCGATGGCTGACCGCAGAGGCACGCCAACTCCGTGTGAACTCGTCGGGTTGCCAAAGTGCTCGCCAAGATACGGAAGCATCGCCTCGCGTACGGCGGGGTCCATCGGAGTCGAAGCGTTGTAGTCTAGATAGATCATGGGTTCGATTGCCTTTCCTGCCTTCTTTTCATACCGAATCTCATCCCGGGCGCGTCCCGTCCGATCATACCGCGCTTGGCGACTCTGGACGAGCCTCTCCATCTGAAACCCGTATCCATAGCTCAACCACGCTAGCGCGAACGTCGATCTCTTACCAATGGTCAGCCACGGTCGCTGATCCTTCTGGGGTCCATCCGATAACCATTGACGAAGCTTGAGGAGCGCACAGCCATGACGACGCAAACCGACCAGCTAGGTGATACAATTCAGGACTTGCGAACCGCAGCGGACGCCGCGCTGGCGAGCGGAACGGCGGACGACTTCGCAACCTTCGAGCGATTCGTCAACGAAGTCGAAGCTTACACGCGTGAGCTTCAGCAATCCATGTGGGGCGACGAAGCGCGCCAGGCCATCAAGAACCTTAACTCAAGCAATCCGCTGACTCCTGACGATCATGACGTCATCCGTGCGTTCATGATCTCCGACGCACAGGCGTATCTCGAGCACGAAAACGATTTCAATAATTGGATTAACGAGCTGAAGCGCCTCGTCGCCGACATTGAGACGCGCGCCAACAACATCGACCGCGATTCCATCGCAGACTTCCGCGGAGTGCTCAAAGACGCCATTCGCGTCGTCCCCGACATCCGCAATTTCTACGCAGAGAAACTGCGCGTCGAGAAGTTTGAGGAAGCGCTTCTCTCGCTCGACGAGTCGTCCCGCAAGATGCTCGCACAGGTCATGACGGAGCAGCTTCGAAGCACAAACCGTTAGAGCATGTAACAGTCAGCCCAGGCGGGCATTTTCTTCCGTCCTCCCCCCTTACCGAGGGGGGATCGAGGGGAGTCGCCCGCGTCGCTTGAGTGTTAGGTGATCCTGGGGTCCATTGAAGAATGTGGCGTGTATCCGTAAGCCGCTCTAAGCCTCAATGATCACTAAACCGCCCCTCGCAGAACATGACCTGCGCGGGGCGGTTTTTTTGTAACGTCGCCATCCATCCGCACGAACACTCCCGCGGGCACATTCCGCCTCGCGCGAGCGGTTGCTTTGGCCGTTTCAGACCCCTATAGTCCACGCGTGACATCGGATCAAACGCAACATTCGGCAGTAGGATCGCGTCGGGTTCTCATTCAGTCCGCCCTCGCCGTCGCTCTCCCCGCATCGCTCGCCGTCTTCTCGAGAACCGAAACGTTCGCGTCGCTCGCGGAGGCTGCGGTTGCGAGTACGCTAACTTCCTGGCTCGCGATCATCGCCGCGACGATCGCTACCGTGTTCGAGTTCGTTTTCCTTGCGTCACTCGCGCGATTCGTAATCGCAAGAGGCAGTTTCCAACACTACCACGAACGCCAATCCGACCCCAACCGCATACGGCGCGTGAGGCATTTCCGGTTCGCCCTCGCCACCGTCGCCCTCACACTCGTCGCCTCATTTATCATGCTGGAAGTTACTTTTCGACTGTTCTCGATCGTCCCACCGGAAGGAAAGTTCCCCCGGGGCGAGGTACGCTTCGACGTCGATAACTCCGTCAACGCACTCGGTCTGCGCGAGCCCTGGGAGACCATCGCCCCGGACGACACGCGCAAGAGAATCGCCTTTCTCGGCGACTCCTTCGTCTATGGCTACGCCGTCGATCGTGAAAAAACGTTCACGAGCCTCATCGAGCAAACACTACCCGATACGATCACGATCAACATGGGGCAATCCGGAACCAACCCCAAGGGCCAATACCGGGCGTTCA
>JAJRUK010000297.1 GCA_024277835.1 Planctomycetota bacterium
AAGGTCGAAAAGCACCGAGGCAGACAACGCACGATTTCCGGAGTAGCGCTATCAGGATGGAACCACGGCGGTTACGGTGATATCCGCACGACGGAAGTTGAAACTGTGTTGCGCAACATGACGGTGCAGACTTCGTTCAAGCTTGTTGACGCCGGGAACGGGAAGGTCTGGGAGTTCTTCAGCCCGCGCACCTACCACGCGACCGACAAGACCGAAGCCAGCCCGATCTTTGGGTCAAGTCGAACCGAAGCGGAGCTGACGCCACAAGATTTGATCATCGGTGCGCTCGTTGAGCGCGGTGCGCGAGAGTTTGTCAGTATGTTGATGCCCTGTCGGATCGACGTCGAGGCGGAAGTTGAGTCCAGCGGGAACCCGAACTGCATCTCGGGCGTGAGGAACCTGCGTGCGGAGAACTTCGAGGTTGCTCTGAGCGCGTTCCAAACGGCGATTGCCGAGAACCCCGGCGACCACCAAGCGGCCTTCGGTGCGGGCGTTGCTTGTGAAGCGATGGGCAATTTTGACCAGGCTTTGCGGTACTACAAGCAGGCGTGCGGCGGGGCGAACGACCCGCATTACTTCGACGCCCGCGACCGGGTGAAGACGTTTGGCCACCGCGTCCGGAGATAGGCGCGACAAAAGTGATATTCAGACGCTGCGGAGCGGAGGTACCAACCTTCGCTCCGCTTGCGTGTCTCGTAACAGTGTGTAAGGGAACAAAACAGCCCAAACATATCGGGAGCGCGAGCACACCGGCGGTTATCGGGCGTAGCTATCAGCAGGAGATGACCGAATGTTGTTGAACCAAAGATTCACGTGGGGTGCGGTCGCGATTGCGATGCTGGGTGTCACGGCGACCGCCGTTGCGCGAGACCCCGCGAGCGCAGCACAGAACAAGCTTCTCGCCAAGCGGGCTGCAGAGGCGGACTGCTATCGTAAGCTGGCGGAGACCGTCTACGGAGTGAAAATTACGTCGGACACATACGTGCGTGATTTCGTCGCTGAGAGCGATGACATCCGCACGGGCATTGATACGTTCGTGAAGGGTATTCGCCTTTCGTCGCCCCGTTACTACGAAGATGGCGTCGCGGAGGTCGATGGCGAAGTAACCGTCGCGAAGTTGATCACGACGCTCAAAACGATCCACACGAAGAGCTACAAGGGCAACCGCGTCACGACGACCGACATTGAGCAGATCAAGAAGCGCGTGCAAAAGGATGTCATCCGCGTGACAGGGACCGGCGCGCCGCGTCCAGAGCTTCCGCCGAATCTTCCCGAGGGCGTGGAAGATATCATCACCCCGCTTCCTTCTGGCTATCAAACAACGATGCGCATTCCGGCGATCTGGCGAACGGTGGGTCCGCAGGCACGTCTGATGGCGGAGCGCGGAGCGGAAGTGGACGCTATGCGAAAGCTTCTTGAGCAGATTCAGGGTCTTCGGCTCACCTCGGATACGCTCGTCCGCGACTTCATCACGGAGTCGGACGAGATTCGTACGCAGGCGCAGGGCATCGTCGTCGGCGCATACCGGGTTAGTAAATACCTGCACGACGAAGATTTGATTGTCGAGGTCACGATGGAAGTTCCGGTTTCGCGCGTCCTGACGAAGATCAAGGAGCTGCATGCCGAGCACTATCGCGGCAACAAGGTCACTACGACCGACATCACGAACATCAAAAAGACGATTCATCGAGAAAAGATCCGGGCCACCGGGTCGGGCGTCCCCAAAGCCCAGTTCCTCAGCAGAGCCGCGAGCGCCGGTTACGAAATGCCGCCCTGGATGTCTCGCACGATCGAGGCGACGGGCCAGGCAACGGATCGCGACATGAACACCGCCCAAGGGAAGCTCAAAGCAGCCCGGGCTGCGACGATCGACGCGATGCGCAAGCTGACGGAGCAGGTCTACGGTCTTGAGATTAGCGCTAACACGACGGTTCACGACTTTATCGCGGCCAACGACGACATTACGACGCAGGTCGATGCGGTTATTTCCGGTGCTGTTGCGGGTCCGGCGAACTTTGACGGCGACGTCGCCACGGTTCGGGTGACCATGCCCGCAGCCGAGGTCTGGTCGGTCGTGCATCAGCAGCAAACGATTATCAGCCGTCGCGGATAATACCGATACGATTTCGAGAAAGGAATACCAGCTATGCGTTCAGTGATACGAATTGCGTTTTGTGGCGTCTTGGCGATCGGGTTTGTGGCGGGTTGCCATTCGCACTCGCATAAGTCTGTACGTACTTACGAGTACAGCAACGAAGGCAAGCCCCAGCCGTCGCCGCACATGGGTAGCGAATACGAAATGCAGTCTCCGGGGACGATGCAGTCGCCCGGAACGATGATAAACGATCCGCATTAAGTTTGCTGATCAATGATAGGCTGCGTCTTCGCGGTCATGATAGACAACAAGGGTGGTTCGCTCGGAGTCCGGGCGCGCCACCCTTGCTTATATAAAACGCGAAGCGATGCGGCTGCTGCGAGTTTGCCGGCGATAGACCGGCTGACCTTTGCTCGCACCCTCCGCCATCAATCTTCGTCCCGCCATAGGCGAGAACCGATGAAGGCTGATTGTGCTTGCACGATTGTAGGCACTCGACTGTTCGAGTGCGCAGTCTTTTCCGCTAGAAATTGATCGACAGATCCGAGTCGGCAGCGATTTGCCTCGCTTTGCTGATGGGCAGCCACGGGTCGTCGGAGATTTGCGTCATCATCGTACCGCCTTTCGAGACAATCTCGATCAGCGGACTTCTTCCGACGACAAGCGCGTCCTCCGGGACGCGGAAAAGGTTGCCCGTTGCGTTACTAATGTATGTTCCCGGGTCTGCGAGTTCAGAAAACGGAATCTTGCGGTTACGTTGTGTAGAATGCACCGTTGCAGTTTCTGCTAAAGTTGTCATAAGACATCCTCCTTGCTTGGTGTATGCAACAAACCGCTTCGCCGCGCGTGCTATGTTTTTATTGTGTCCTGCTCCTTTCGATGAGAATGGCTGGTCGAATTCGACTGCGATCGAAGCACGTTTCGCTCCGTCGTCGCGCTACACTCCTGAAACTTGTCGTATCGTCCACCTGAGTATGCATCACTCAGGTGCGTCGCCCCCCCCTCGATCCCCTCTTAGTAAAGGGGGGACGGAATAAGAAGCCCGCTACTGTCGTTCGCTGAAGTTGGCCATTACAGTTGACATCACAATCGATCGCTACAGTTGGCATACAGCTGACCATTGCTGTTGGCTGCTACTCGCGCTAGAACCGAACCGGTAGCTCGAGTCTTGCGGCCTCTTCCCGCGCCTTTCCAATTGCGATCCACGGGTCCGCGCTAACGGGGCAAACGAGCATGGGCTTGGTTCCTGAAAACGAGATCGCCGGACTTCGCCCGTTCAAAAGCGCGTCAGGCGGAACACGAACCAACTGCCCGGTCTTGATCACACAGTACGCGCCCGGTTTGGTAATCTGACCGAACTCGATCGTCTGGGGTGGAAAGCTTGTACTTTTTGCGGTGTTGACCACGGCAGATGCATAATCCACAAGTACGCGTGTCCCCAGCCTCCGTAGCGAACAGCAGATGAACCAAGGACACCCCAAGGATCAAAGCAAAAGCGAGGAGCCGGTAAGCGCCAGTCGAAGTATGCGCGCGCAATGGCTGGGAATCCAATAGAAACTCTCTCAATCAACACGAACAGACGAGACCGTACACGTTGCCTTCGCATTGACAATGACTTGCGCACCGAAGTTCATCTGTAACGATTGTGTGAGTAGTGAACGCCGACGTAGATCGTCTTCCCCATCTTAAGTCATGGCGAAAGTTGCACTTTGCGCAAGCGGTTCTTGGGCCTTGGCGCGTATTTCGATGCGCCGTGACCTCGGCGGCCGGCGCGGCGCCCGCTCCCCTCCAAGTGGCGGGCCCGCGCTACTGCCCCCAAGGTGCTCCCACCCTCAGGAGTCGCGGCTGATGTAGTGTTCGGTGCGCGCACCCTCCCCGAACGTCAGGTCGATATCGTCAGAGCTGGTAACGTATGTAACGGCGAACCGAATGAAGTGCGCGCAACCCCCGGTCAGCCTGTCAAGAACACTACGAAACCCAACTCGAAAGGCTTTCCTCTCCAAGGGTACAGTATGCGCAATAGCTGCGCGTTTGTCAAGAAAAACATCAAACGACGGATGCCATAGCGCGGCACTTTTCGACAACCCAAATCCGGATCGTATTCTTTAACTACCCATTTTCGCGTGTCTTCCGAGTTTGTGTTACAATCGCCGTTTATTGGCGTGTCGCTTTGATTCCTGTGGCCAGGCGTGATGCGGCGCGACCAGAATGACTCCCCTCGCGATAGGGAAAACTCTTGATCGTGAAATTCATCACATGCGTTGTTCCGCCGGAGAACCGTTCTCTATTCGCTACGGGACAGGAAGCGTGGGCGGCGCTTGCCGAGGTTGATGGTTTTATCGCGCAGACGGGCGGGTGGTCTTGCAATGATGACAGCCTTGCGATCATCCTCGCCTTTTGGGAAGGCGCAGCAGCGTACGAACATTTCTTACGCAACATCCACGGCGCTATCTTTGAGTCAAACAGGCAAGAAGGGTCGTACACTGAAATCACCGTATCGCTCTTTGAAAAAGTGTTTGAAATGCCTGGTGCATGCTCATCGCTACGTCATTCGATAAACTCTGAAAACTTCATTCGGATTGTGGACTGCCGCGTTGAGCTCGACCGAAACGATCACTTTCTAGATGCACAGAAGATTGTCTGGGGACCGGGCATGGGTCGTGCGGTCGGTATGCTGGGCGGGTGTTTCGCGCGCGGGCGCGACGATCGACTGCGCTACCTGGTGACAACGTTTTGGGAAAGCGAAGATGCGCATACACTCTATCGACAAGGCGTTTTTTCTTCACTGCACGAGCGGGCACGACCGGACGAAGACTGCTCCTCGATCGACCGAGCGCTCGTGAGGGTCGAACCATCGTGGCGCGTTGTTTCCGTGTGACGGATCACATACCAAGCTGAAAGCTTCAACATGCTTCGAAGCTACTACATCGACGGGAACAACTTACTGCACGCCATGCGAGCTAGCGCGCCGATCGCAAACGTCGGTCGCGAAACGATGGTGCGATTGATTGAGAAATGGGTCTCGGGGTCGGAGTTGCGGGTGGGGTCGGGGTCGAGCTGTGGGGTAACGCTTTTCTTCGACGGACCCAAACCACGCGGCGCGATGGCGAGTCAAATGGCCTCACCACTTCTCGTGGTTGAATTCAGCGCACCACGGACGGCTGATGACTTACTGATCGATGCGATTCACGCCTGCCGCGACCCGGGGACCACTGCGGTTGTCACCGCGGACCGCGCCATTCTTCATGAAGCAGGCATAAAGCGATGTCAGCGAATCTCGCCGACTGAGTTCATTGAAGATTTGTTTCGTGAGCCGGCCCGCGAAGACTCGGCGGAAACGCCTGAACCGGAGAAGCCGAGCGAGGTGTCTGCCGAAGAGGCGAAGGAGTTGTCTGAGCTTCTCGGAGAAGAGTACGACGGCACAGACCTGGACGATTTTGAATCGCTCGGTCTTTGACGTTTGCGTTCGCCGAGCGTCTGACTACTTGATCGCGATCCGTAGTTCTGCGTAGACGGTTCTGGGCACTTCTGCGTCGTTGAGAAACAGCGTCGCTCCTTCGGGATGGTCGGGATCAAGCAAATTTCGCACGCCGACGGCGATCGAAGCATCTTCCTGGAATTCGTACTCGGCGCGCAGGTCTAACCTGAGGTACGGGTCGATTCTCTGAGCAGCGAAGGGATTCGCGGGGTTCGGCGCATCGGTTGCATCAACAAAGTAAAGGTGCGCGGATAGATCCCATTCATCTGTAGGAGCATATCGCGCACCGACCATGGCTTTGTGCTTTGGCATTCGCACGGAGTCGGAAAGATACCGCTGCACGACTGACCGCCAGTCCTCTCGCTGAAACGTGTAGTTCGACACGAGCGTGAGTTGTTTTGACACGGCGTATTTTAGATCGACCTCCACACCGTAGGTTGAAGACTCAGCTCGGTTGTCAATGTCCATGCGAAGGATGTCGGGGAAGTTAAGTTGCGGTTGAAGCGGCGTGATGCCGTCCGTCTCATGCCAAAACGCGTTGACGGCCAGGTCGACACGTTCTTCGATTCTTGTTCGATAGCCCAGCTCGTACGCAAGGACCGTTCGCGGCTTCATGCCTTGAGCGGCGTTGACGTGACTGAGACCGTTTACGAGTGGGATTCGCAGGAAACGGAAACCGCCCGGCGGCATCTGAAACGCGCGTGAGACCGCTGCATAGTACATCGAATGATCGTCCGGCGCATAGGAAATCGCCGCCCGAGCGCTTGGTTCGAATCCTCCGTAGGAGTCGTAGTCGATACGCGCTCCGAGATCGATCATCCAGTTGGGAGTAAATTGCCACCGATCTGCGTAGTACACGCCTCCAGTGAACGTAGAGACGTACCGTCGGTCCGCAACATAGGGATCGGAATTTGTGAGGTCCAGTAGATCGACACGCGTATCCATCCC
>JAJRUK010000298.1 GCA_024277835.1 Planctomycetota bacterium
CGTGAGCGATCATCTGGAACATCGCCCCCTGAAAACCCTCCTTCGTCATCACCGCGATCCCCAGTAGCACATACCCCATATGCGACACCGAACTATAGGCGACGAGCCTCTTGAAGTCGGTTTGAGCAAGTGCGCAGAACCCGCCGTAAACAATGCTGACGAGACCAACCGTCGCAAGAACGAAGGCCCAACTCACTCCGCCGGTTGGGAAAATCGGATAACACAATCGCAAGAACCCATAGCCGCCCATTTTGAGAAGCACGCCCGCGAGGATCATGCTGATCGGCGTCGGTGCTTCCACATGGGCGTCGGGGAGCCACGTATGCACCGGAACACACGGCAACTTGATCGCAAACCCGATGAACAGGAAGAAGAACATCAGTGGCGCGAACTTGATCCCCAAGAACGTTGTTGAAACCGCAGTGAAGTATGATTGAATCGTCGGGTTGGTCGCAAGCTCGATCAAATCGAACGTGCCATGCGTAATCGCCGTGCCCGCACCGGTAAGATACCCGCTCGCCACCGACCCGCCGGCATGTTCAATCGCTACGCCGCTGTAGAAGTACATCGCGACGAGCGCAACGAGCATCAACACCGACCCGCCAAGCGTGAACAGGAAGAACTTGATGGCTGCGTACTCTTTGCGAGCGCCGCCCCAGACGCCGATGAGGAAATACATCGGCAGGAGCATCACTTCCCAGAATATATAGAATAAGAAGAAATCGAGCGATACAAACACGCCCAACATCCCCGTCTCAAGCAGCAAAAACAGGATGAAATACGCTCTGATCCCCTTCTTGACCTTCCAGGTGTCGAAGTTCCAACTCGCCAGACACGCCAAGAACGAAACGAACGTCGTCAACACAAATAGCGGAAAACCAAGCCCGTCAATGCCAAGGAAATACTCAATCTTCAACTCGCCGGGCAGCTCGATCCACGTAGCACGCTCGACATGATGCAGCTTGCCATAGCTTTGCCCGAAGACCTCGGTCGGGTCATCCGCCCCGCCGAGAAACGTCGAAAAAAGCGTCAACGACAGGAGCATCGTCGCGAGCGTTGTTAGTACGGCGATGGTTCGGACCTGTTTCTTGGGCGCGACAAGGCAAATAAGCCCGCCGATCGCCGGAAGAAAAACAGTCCATGAGAGAATGTTGCTTATCATCTGACCAACACTTTCGTCTCAGCAAACGCGCCGGGCTATCTGCCCAGCGACGCGGTTGTGGCAGCCATCGCGACGTCATTCGCCCCGCTGGATGCCCAAAGTACGCACAGGAAAACGATCGTCGCGACACCCGTCGCGGCGAGAATATAATGTCGAATCTGACCCGTCTGTGGCAGTCTTACGATGTGACCAAAATCACGTGAGGACTTGGCCACGCCGTTAACGACGCCGTCCACGCCATGCTTGTCGAGAATCAACCCGCAGAACGCAGCGAAACGCTCAGCCGCAGCCGCGAACAGATTGACAATCAAGTCAACGATCCACGTATCAACGAAACGAGCGATCTTCGCGATAAGAAGAAACCCCTTAACGAAGACGATGTCGTATAGCTCGTCAATGTAGTATTTGTTCTCAAGCAACGTGTGAAGCGGAGCCAAGGCACGCTTGAGCTTATCGCCAACTGCAAGACCGTTTCGGTAAATCGCGATCGCAAGCAAAAAACCTACTAAGAACGCCCCACCGACGCCATACATCAAGAAATGATGGGCCGCCATGATCGCAGGCGTATGAACAGTACCGTCGATCGCCATCACCAGCGACGCGGCGCTTCCCGCCGTGGCGGCGTCGGCGATCAGCGGACGGAACAGGAAATAGCTCGCGAATACCGTACCCACCGCAAGCACCGCAAGCGGAATGTACATCATCGGCGACTCGTGCGCATGCTCGTACACATGATCGTCACGAGGTTTCCCCATAAACGTCAACCACCACGCCCGCATCATATAAAACGGCGTAATGTAGGCTGTGAACAAAGCGAGGTAGAACATCCACTTGGGCAGCGCTGGCGTGTTCGCAAAAATCCTACCAACGCCCGCCGCGTGAGAATCGGTGCCGTGATCTGAATGCGCTGTCTCTGCGTGATCGTTATCATGTTGCACGGGATCCGAAGCGAGCAAAACGCGCTTGGTCAACTCGACCTCAGCATGCCCCCCACCGTCCCCATGATGCTCTTCTTCAAAACGCTCGGGGTCTTCCCACTCAAACGCTCGAGCGTAGGAAACCGCCAGAATTTCGTCCTTACTAAAGAACCCGCCAAGACCAATCTTCGTCCCGGGAATCCCCGTCCCCGCAATCGCAAGCACACCAACAAGAAACGTAATACACGTCACGGGCATCTTCTTCCAAAGACCACCCATCTTTCGCATGTCCTGCTCGTGATGACAGCCCTCAATGACCTGCCCGGAACCAAGGAACATCATCGCCTTGAAAAACGCGTGCGTAATCAGATGAAACAGCGCAGCAACCCAAGCACCCGAGCCAAGCCCAAAAATCATGTACCCCAGTTGCGAAAGCGTTGAATACGCCAGACACTTCTTAATATCCGTCTGCACAACGGCGACAAGCGCCATCAGCGTAAGCGTCAGACAGCCAATCAACGATACGAACATCAGCGCGTCGGGCGTCATCAATCGAAAAACGCGAGCAACGAGATAAACGCCCGCCGCGACCATCGTGGCTGCGTGAATCAGAGCGCTAACGGGCGTCGGACCGGCCATCGCATCGGGCAACCATACATGCAGCGGAAACTGAGCGCTCTTACCCATCGCTCCGCAGAACAGACCCACGCCCATAATCGTTGCGAGCGACCAGCCAAACATCGTAAAGTGACTCGCGAAGATTCCGGTTCCGCTCGCCGCTTGTTGAGCGAACACGGTGGCAGCCTCATCAAGATCGACCGTACCAAGATGGAAGTAAACCAGCATCAACCCGATCAAGAAACCGAAGTCGCCCACGCGGTTGGTGATGAACGCCTTCATCTGAGCGTACTGCGGAACCGGTTTATCAAAGTAGAAGCCGATCAACAGGTAGCTACAAAGACCGACAAGCTCCCAGAAGATAAACAGGAAAACGAGACTACTGCTGACCACCAGCCCCAGCATGGAAAACGCAAAGAGCGACAGGTACGCGAAGAATAGCCAGTATTTCCGCTGCCCGGCGACCTCGTCGCTGTGGCCCGACATGTAGCCAACGCTGAAAAAGAAAATCCAAAACGCGATGAACGTTACCATGAAGAACATCGCGACCGTCAACGAGTCGAGCTTGACGCCGATCGTGATCGGCACATCGCCAAGAACCGCCCACGTCCCGCGCCACGCGTTGGCCGTCAGCGCAGCCGACTCGCCCGCGTTCATCGCATCCATCCAGCCAAACAAAACATAGGTTGCGCAGGCTAGCGGAACGCCCATGCCAAAGACAACGCCGAACCACCCCGCCACCGGCTTGCCGAGCTTCGGTCCAAACAGAACCAGCGCCCAGAAGCTAATCAGCGGCGACAGGACGCCCGCGGCTAATGCAATTTCAAGAGTATGTTCGGCCATTGAACTCTAACGTTCCGTTCACCGGTTAAAAACCGGTGCCACACAACTTCAAGAACTCGCAGCGCGAGTCCCTGCGACAACTCTACCCTCTCAAACTATTCGCACGATCGACATCGACCGTCGAAAGATTCTTGTACACGTTGATGCAAATCCCAACCGCCAGCGCCGCCTCGGCTGCGGCGAGCACGATCACGAAAATGGCTGTAATCTGCCCATCGAGACGATCTGGCCCCATGTAACGATCGAACGCGACGAGATTCACCGTGGCAGCGTTCAAGACAAGCTCAACACCGATCAAAATACCGATCGCGTTGCGCTTGGTCATCATCGTAAACAAGCCGGCCACAAACATGATCGCGGCAACGATGAGATAATGTGTTAAACCAATCGTCATAGCGTTCTAATCATCCTGCCGAGCAAGATGGGCTGCCCCGACCATCACGATCATCAAGAGCACGCCCGCAACCTCGAACGGAACGAGGTACTTCGTAATCAAAATCTTCCCGATCGCCTCGACCGATGCCCCGGGGACGACCTGCATCGTACCCGCCCACGTTGCGTCCGTTAGCACGATGCACAAGCACCCCAGAAGTGCAGCGCAAATGATGCCGGCGAACAACATTTCAATTTTGGGACATTCAAACTTCACCCAAGGCGATTTACTTGTCAGCATCACGCCGAAAACTAAGAGAATCAGCGTTCCCCCGGCGTACACGATCAACTGAATCGCACCGAGGAAGTTCGCAGCGAGAAGGAAGTACATCACCGCCACCGAACCAAGCGCACCAAAAAGCCAAACCGCCATGCGAACGATGTCTTTGCTGAAACAAACGCCCAGCGACGACACAACCGCCACAAGCGCGACAAAGTAAAAGAGCGCCGCCTCCAACAGCCCGCCCGGTGCGGCGGCATTGGTCACACCGCTCGCCTCGGACGCAAACGCCGCCTGCGACGAAAAGAGCAATACGCCCCCACCCGCGACGACAAGTCGCAACAGACACGAGGTCAAATTGTGCTTGGTATTAGTCATCTATGAACCCGGCATCGCATCTTGAACCAGATTGCCCACCATCGCTCGTCGATGATAGAACCCGTACGCAGCGATCGCTGGAAAAGCAAACGCAAACATCAGCCCAATTCCGCCCAGCACATACCGCGTGATCGCTGTCACCATCGCCCACGTTTCGCATTCCGACGTTGACGCCCAAACCCAGACCGTCGTTCCAAGAAGCATCAGCATCGTCAGCGGCAACAGCACCTGCACGCAGGCGTAGAGAACTTGGTCAATACGAATCCGCGGCAACGTCCAGCGAATCCAAATTTGAACGTATAGCAAGAAGACGCACTTGGCGACAAACCAGACCGGCCCGGAAAACAGCAAGCCCTTGACCCCGCGAGCGTACCACGCATCGCCAAGGGCAGCGCCCCACGACGCGGGCAGCGGTGAGTGCCAACCCCCAAGAAAGAGAATCGCCGCGAGTCCGCACACGACGAACATGGCTGCGTATTCCGCGAAGAAGAAAAAGCTCCAGCGAATCCCAGAGTATTCAGTAAGGAACCCCGCGACAAGTTCGCTCTCCGCCTCTGGCAGGTCAAACGGCGCACGCTTGCAACTCGCCAAAGACGCAACAAAAAACGCGATAAACCCGATGAACGCGAACGGACTGCTAAAGACCAGCCAGTGAAACCATCCGCCCGATTGAGCGTCGACGATCTTCGTCAAATTCAGCGTACCGGTCGTCACGACCGGAAGTAGCAGCGCCATCCCCAACGGTATCTCGTAAGAAACCATCTGACAGGCTTCCCGCATCGCCCCGTAGACACTCCATTTGTTGTTCGACGCCCACCCGGCAAGCATCACGCCCAACACCTCAACGCCAAGCACGCCAAGAATAAAAATCAGTGCAACGTCAAGCTCGCGGAAGACGTACGTCGCCCCAAACGGAAGGGCTACAAACGCCAGGGCGGACGGAATAATATTAAAATACGGAGCAAGGCGAAACAGTGGCGCATCCGCACCGTCGGGAATCAAATCTTCCTTGAGAAGCAGCTTGATCCCATCCGCCGGCGACTGCGACCAACCGTGCCACCCGCCGACACGCATCGGACCAAGTCGCGACTGGATGCGCCCCGCAACCTTCCGCTCCCACCAGATCGTGTAAACCGGAATAATGTTGAACAGACCCATCAACGCACCAAGGCCTACCAAGTCGCGAACGATGCCAAACTGTACGGGC
Organism: Planctomycetota bacterium; assembly: GCA_024277835.1. Lineage (GTDB taxonomy): Bacteria > Planctomycetota > Phycisphaerae > UBA1845 > UBA1845 > JAJRUK01. Next base: position 5,778 of record JAJRUK010000298.1, read on the forward strand.
CAAAGCAGGTATTGCGCGACGCCTGACATGTTTGCAGCGACACCGCCAACTTGCTGCAACTGCACCGCAATCTGCGAAGGCGTCAATCCCCACGTCGCGGGCGAAACATAGCTAAAAGCCCCGGTAAGCTCGACGCCCGCAGAAGCCGCCGTCGCCAGAATACTCTCATCAACGAATCCAAAGAGCATCGCGTGCGCCCATACGCCAACGCACACAGCCACGACGGCAGAAATCAGAATCATCCCCGCCATCTGCGCAACGATCGGTCCACCCATGCGATACATCGCAACGGCAAATGGCCGAAACATCGCCATGAGAAGCTCAATGATTGGCCCGAAGATTCGGTAACCCATCCAGAGCTTCCACAGCAGGATGCGCATGAGAAGCCCCTCCTCTGTGGAGTGGGATCTCATCTGATTGGTCGCAAGCTGAGTCATTTCAATTTCAAACCGAAGTCCGCAATAACGAACTTACCGATCGACCTCCCCCATCACAACGTCGATGCTTCCGATGATCGCCGGAACGTCCGCGAGCATCACGTTCTTGCAAGCCTTCTCCGTAATACAGAGATTACAAAAACTGGGGCCTCTCGCTTTGACACGCGAGGGAATCGCCGACTTATCGCCAGCCACAAGAAAACCAAGCTGCCCTCGAGGATTTTCAACCTCGACGTACACTTCGTCTTCGGGAAGTTTGATGTTTTTCATTTTCGGAGCAATGAAGTCGCCATTGGGAAGTCGCCCGAGCGCCTGACGAATAATTTTCACCGACTCGGTCATCTCAAGGACGCGAACCCAATAGCGACTCCAACAGTCGCCAACTATCACGCCCTCTGGAATCTCATCCGTCCCGCCAGGCTTGGCGATAGGAATATCAAAATCGTAATTTTCATAGCCATCGTAAGGAGCGGTCTTGCGAAGATCCCACCGGATCCCGCTGCCACGCAAGCACGGACCGGTCAGACCATACCCGATCGCATCGTCAATACTGATCACGCCAACGCGACTCGTACGCTTCACGAAAATATGGTTGAAACTAAGCAGGTTATTGTAATCACTGATTTTAGTCTCGAAGTAATCAAGAAACTCAAGACATCGCTCAACCCAGCTCGCCGGCAAATCGTCATGAACACCGCCGGGTGTGATATAACTATACGTCAACCGCGCACCGCAAGCCGCTTCGAACAAATCGAGAATCATCTCTCGCTCGCGGAAACAGTAGAGAAACGGCGTAAACGCACCCATGTCCAGTCCGTACGTACCCAACGAAACAAGATGCGATGCGATCCGGTTCAACTCGGCAAAGGCAACGCGAATCGTCTCGCCACGCGGCGGAACCTCAATCCCGCAAAGTCGCTCAATCGCAAGCGAAAACGCCTGGTTGTTGTTCATCCCCGCCAGGTAATCCATGCGATCCGTATAAGGGACATACTGATACGGCTGAACCGCCTCGCCGATTTTCTCGGCACAACGATGAAGATAACCAATGTGCGGAATCGCTTCGAGCACCATCTCGCCGTCGGTACGAAGCACAACACGAAGCACCCCATGCGTCGAAGGATGCTGAGGCCCCATGTTGATGAGCATTTCCTCGGTGCGCAAGTCCCCCTGCTGACTACTGTCGTAGTCAATCATCGTATCAGGACTAGCTTCAAAAACCGTGTCAGCCATTGTCTCTATCGCACTACCGGGCTAATGCCGCGGGTTGGTCAATTCAAACTCAGTCGTCGCCGGGATCCCGTGGTACTCCAGCGGGAAATCGTAATCCTTACGAAGCGGGTAACCCACCCAGTCATCGCAACATAAAATCCGCCGAAGGTCCGGGTGCCCGGGGAAGTCGATCCCCATCATGTCGAACGCTTCCCGCTCATGCCAATCAGCGGCAGGCCACAGTGATGCAACCGAAGGAATCGACGGCGCGTTCCGATCAACTTCGATTCGGACGGCGAAGATGATCGTCGTCGTCACCAACTCAGCCGGGGCATCCGTGGGAATGTGCATCACGTCATAAACACAAGCGAGCTTGTCATCCGCAAGCATATCGATGGCCGTAATCGACCGCAGCAAGTTGAATCGCAAGCGAGAATCGTCACGCAAGAACGTCGCAACCTCACCCCAACGATGAGCCGCCACCTTCGCGCAGGGATGAGCACCTTCGAGAAGCGCATCCTCGATCGCCTCACCGAACTCACTCTTTAGAATTTGACAAACTTCTTCAGGTGTCATGACTAATCTTTGCTACTACCTATTTCTGAACCAGGGAGATCACGAGCGTATCGGTTAGCGGTTGCCCTCGCTGGTAATGATCTCCCGATTTCCTAGCTGTTTGCCCGCCGTGAATGAGGTGCGCACGCGCGCTCGGATCGTAAACGCCAACATGGTCGCGGCGATATTTCCTGAAAATCTGTCGGTCCTTGAACCACTGCCGCTCTTTCAAACTGTAAATCCAAACACGGTCCGTTCCGCTTACTGCGGCATCTAGATCGGTGAGACCGCCTACGAGCACAAGCGCTCGCAACCGATCATCGAACGTCATCGAAGCGCCTCGAACCGAAACAGGGCATGGCGAATCGCATTTACGACGCATCCATGTCAGCGTTACCAAGTCGAGAGAGTACAGATCGTCGTCTGTAACTACCTGACCTTCGCCAATGTAACCCGTACCACCGAAGATGAACATCTCACCTGCGACCGGATCAATCGCAACGCTGTGATTCCACCTAGGCGTGGGAACGTCGCCAGTTGCTGCAAGCGAAGCCCACTTTCCATCCTTCAAGTCGAACGACCACAAGTCCGAGAGCGGCGTGTACCCATAGGTTGGGTGGGGACCGCCGTCGCCGCCGTGTAAGACAAGCCTGTCGCGAGCTTTGTCAAACACCATCACGCTTCCGTTTCGCGCTGGCGGGGCAGAGTCTCCGCTCACGAGCAACTTCCAACGAAGTTTCTCACCTTTAAGTTCCAACTTCCAAAGCTCATTGTTCGGTCGATCGCCGTCTTTCGGCCAACCACCAAAGACAAAAAGAGAGTCCCGTGACGAATCGTAGACAAGCGACGGAAACACAAGCCCCTCCGGAGCCTTCCCACCGACTTTGACCTCCGAGAAACGACCGGACGCCGTTTCAAAGGCGACGAGCGTAGCGGTTTCGGCGTCAACAGAAGGGTCGACCCCACCGAAGACCAACACTCGCCGACGCAGCGAATCATACGCTGCCGCTGCCCCAATGTGTGGAGATGACGTCTGGCGGCTGGCGCGGCGGATCGTTACGTCGTAGCGACCCACCCCAACGCCTTCGACCGACTGCGTACCGCCAGCAAAAAGGACTGCTGCAAACACCGCAAGCGCATGCTTGCTGCGATCCCGCAGTAGCCACCCGGAGGTCGCAAGGCGACACGCGGCGCGTGCCCAAGAATAGTCGGCGGTGTCGATCAAACCAGCGCCGCCTCCTTCGCCTTGGTCATCACGTCTTTCTTACGCGTCTGACTACGAATCTTGTCTTGCAATCGCATCAGCGCTTCAAGCAGCGCTTCCGGTCTCGGCGGACAGCCAGGAATATAAATATCAACAGGAACCACAAGGTCCACGCCCTTGACGACGTGATAACCGTGCTTGAAATAAGGACCGCCGCCAACCGTACACGCCCCCATCGCCATCACATACTTTGGCTCGGGCATCTGGTTGTAGAGTCTTTTAAGACGACTCGCCATTTTGTACGTCACCGTCCCCGCGACGATCATCAGGTCCGACTGACGCGGACTCGCGCGAAACGCACCCGCACCAAACCGGTCAATATCAAACCGCGATGCGCCGACGGCCATCATCTCGATCGCGCAGCACGCCAGACCAAACGTCATGGGCCAAATGCTGCTGCAGCGACCCCAGTTGATCGCCCAGTCGAGCGACGTCACGATCAACCCCTCTTCAAATCGGTTTTCGATCCAGCTCATTTCGTCGCTCCGGGTGCGCCGGGTGTGGCATCATCGAGCACGGAAACCTCACGCTGCCCCGTACACGCTCGCACCCAGTTGAGATAGCCCGATTTCCACTCGTAAAGAAACGGGATCGCGATCAACATAAAGAAAACAAGAAACGCCCAAAACGCCGGGGCACCCATCTCCTTGAACACCACCGCCCAAGGCCAAAGAAGCGCGACCTCGACATCAAACACGATAAACACAAGGGCGACCGTATAAAACCGCAGGTCAAATTGCACCCAGCTATCGCCGATCGCAGGTTCACCACATTCGTACGATGTGCCTTTTTCGGGATGAGGTTGTTTCGGGCGGGCAATCCTGCCAATCAGCAGTCCGGCGAAAATAATCCCGAACCCGGCCACAGCAAACAGCAAAATCCCCAGCACCAACTCAACATTGGTCCCGGCATGCGCCGCGCTATCGGTCACGTTGCCCGAGAGCGTGATCGCTGCACTTTGAATTGCTGAATTCGTATCCATGATTCAATCGCGTTCGGTTATCCTGCCGCTACGCCTCCGGGTCCACCGCTTTCACCATTTCTTCGCGTCGTCTCGCGTTATCGTTACTAAGCTTGTCATTTGAAAACGCGAAATCGACCCAGTCTTGCTTTTTCTTCGCAGCCCACTCGGGCAGCTTATCTTTTTGCATCCAGATTGGCTGAGGCGTTTGCAAACCCTCTTTCGCAAGGTCGGTAAACTCAACCACCATGCTCTCGCGTGTGTAACCCGACAGGTCGTGCAGGTTGCCCATGTGGATGCAATCCGTCGGGCACGGGTCTGTACACAAACCGCAAAACATGCACTTCGCATAATCGATCGCGTAGCGCGTCATCAACCCGCCCTTCGCAATCCCCGTCACTTTGTCGAGCTTGCGCGGACCGGTTTTCTCGATGTAGATACAATCAATCGGGCACGCCTTCGCGCACTGATCGCACGCGATGCATTTCTCAATTTCAAAAGAGTGGAACCCGCGATAGCGCGGTTGAAGTGCGGGCGCTTGGTCGGGGTACTGCAACGTCACCGTCTTGGCGAAGCAGTACTTCAGAGAGATGCGCATACCTACGAGGATCGTATAAACGGTCCGCCAGATATTGTGAAAGTATTCACGTACCGGACTGCGGTGCATGTTGTGGTCCGAACCGACTCCGCGCCAACTCTGCAACGGACGCCCGGTGTCTCGGCGGCCGCTCCTCTTTCTTACTCTCGCCCAAAGAGCCGGGATTCTAGCGCTGCGCTACGACGATCGCAAGGGTACAAATACGATTTTCACTAGATTTGGTATCTATCGACGCGCGAGCACCAAGGGGTCCACACTCTTCGCATCTTTGATACGGTCGGCAAAGTAGGACGATCGCACTACGATCCCAGCGATTTGAGCAAATCGAGCCTTAGAAAATTGAACGCCCGCTTCGCGGTTCGGTCCCGAACCTCCTCACGCGTCAGGTGCTCACCAGTCAGAAAGCGACGAACTTCACACCCCCCTGCCTGCGAAAGAGCGACATAGACTAGACCTACGGGTTTATCCGGTGTATCGCCGCCGCCAGGGCCGGCGATCCCGGTGATGCCGACCCCATAGTCCGACTTCGCCCGCGCGCGGCAGCCCTCTGCCATCGCCCGGGCGACTGGCTCGCTGACCGCGCCATGCTCGGCGATCAATTCACAGGGGACGGCCAGCTCCTCAACCTTGGACTCGTTCGAGTACGTAACGAAACCCCGGAGAAAATACTCGCTGCTTCCCGCCACGTCCGTCAACCGCTTCGCGAGTAGCCCGCCGGTGCAAGATTCAGCCGTCGCGATCGTCCTACCGCTTTTTGTCAGCAACCCAGCCACCGTTGCTTGGAGTGACCCGTCGCCGCGAGCGAAGACCCGATCGCCGATTCGGCGCTCAAGCTCAGCCAGATCAGCATCAAGAAGCCTAATCGCCTCGTCTCTGGATCGCCCCGTCGCCATCACTCGAACAGAGATAATCGCCCCGGACGCTGTCGTCCCGACAAGTGGATTTCGATCTCGCCGCATCATGTCAGCGAGAATCTCCCCTAACTTTGACTCATCGATCCCGAAACACTGCACACGATCCGAGGCCGTTGCGCGACCCGTTTCCCGAAGCCTTGGCTCAACCACCGCCTCGAACATCACCTTCATCTCCGCCGGAACCCCCGGCAACGCGACCAGCATCTTCCCGCCAGAAACCCCCGCCGCCTCTGATTCGTACAAAATCCCCGGCGCTGTCCCACGCGGGTTGAAAATCACCCCGCAACCCGCGGGAATCAATGCCTGACGCCGGTTGGAGTCCGACATCCGCCACTCCCGCCGCCCGAAGAAATCTGTGATTTGTTTGAGGGCTTTCACGTTCTCCTTCAAATCGACGTCAAGGGCGCTGGCGAGTGCATGGCGGGAGAGGTCGTCTTCCGTAGGACCAAGACCCCCTGTGATTATCACGAGATCGCTGGCTTTGAGCGCGTGTCGAATTGAGGTGGCCAGGCGGTCCAATTCGTCGCCGATCGTCACATGCCGAACCACCCTGACCCCGTAGCTCGTGAGCCTCGTAGAAATCCACGCGGAATTGGTATCCAAGCACTCCCCGGTCACCAATTCGGTCCCTACGCTGAGAATCACAGCATCCATCGTCGATAGCGTACCTCCACATCCAATGTCGGCAACCGATTCGAGCATGGATGAACGCCCCGCAGCCGATATAGTGGAGACCACCGCAAGATACGGGTGGTCCTGATTGGTGGTCCTAAATCTGAAGAGCGGCGAATGACCGGCAATCTCTTGTGTTGCACAATCGCGAATTGCTAATCGATCTCGTCGCACAACGGGGCTTGTTCTTGTGTGGCACCGGTTTGTAACCGGTGCATTCAACGACTGATAACAACCCAAAGATAGCGGAGAGGGCATGCCTCGAAAGAATAATCCATCGGCATCGAAAGAGGGCCGACTGCCCATCCTGTTTACTTGCGTCGGACGCAGGATTGAGTTGTTGCGCGCTTTCCGTCGGGCGGGTGATCGACTTGGTTTGAATCTTGAAATCCACGGGGCGGACGCGACGCTCATGTCACCCGGGATGCACCACGTCGATCAAGCCCACATCGTTCCGCTCATTAATACGGGCAAGTATATCGACGCCCTCCTTCGCGTCGTTCGCAAGCACAAAATCAAACTGCTGATTCCGACCGTCGATTCTGAATTGCTCGACCTTTCGCGAAGCGTCGATCGATTTGCGAAAGCGGGATGTCTCGCCCTCGTCTCGCGCGAGTCCGTGGTCCACACCTGCGGCGATAAGCTTGCGACCTTCCGCGTTCTGTCGGAAGCGGGAATCGATACACCCCATACGTGGACATGGGCGGAGGCGATGAAGAAACCTCGTCACAAGTTCCCCTACTACATGAAACCGCTCGCCGGAAGTGCGGCGATGGGAAACTACGTCATCCGAAATAAGTTAGAGCTTCAGACCTTCGGAAAACTCGTGAAACGACCCATCGTACAAGAGTTCGCTGACGGCATTGAACACACGATGGACGTCTACACCGGACTCGACGGCGTGCCACGATGCGTCACGCCCCGCCGCCGACTGGAGATTCGCGCGGGAGAGGTCAGCAAGGCAATTCTGGTGATGGACAAGGCAATGATGGATGTTGGCACGCGCGTAACTGAGGTACTCGAGGGATGCCGAGGCGTCGTCACCGTCCAGGCGATCATCAACAAACGCGGACGCATCCGCGTGATCGAAATAAACGCCCGGTTCGGTGGAGGTGTCCCCCTGGCCATCCACGCCGGGGCAGATTACCCAAGGTGGATCCTACAAGAACTGCTCGGACAGCGTCCGCGCATTAACCCCTCGAGTTTCCGCAACGATGTCGCCATGTTGCGGTTTGACGACTCCGTCTTCGTAAGCGACGTATCGAATGTGGACAAGAAACGCCCCGCAGCGAAACGTCGCAAGAAATAGTCACCGAGAATCTTCCGAGACAAGCCCCCGGACTCACGAACCGCTTTTTCAAAAGGGCGAGACGCACAGAAGCTATGGCGATCAAGGCTGTCATCTTCGACCTCGACGACACGCTCTACCTCGAGCGTGACTACGCATTCAGTGGGTTTCGAGCTGTGGCAGAGGCGTTTTCTGACATGCTGGGCGAGCCAGACGATTCTGTCGCGAAAATGCAAACCCTCTTCGACTCGCCGCATCGCCATCGCGTGTTCAATCAGCTTCTCGAAGATTGTGGGCAAGAATGCGATTCCAGTCTTCTGCGAAGCATGGTCGAAGTTTTCCGAAACCACGCCCCAACGATCCGTTTGCTTCCCGATGCGAACCAGGCCATCGTTCGGCTCGCGCCCAACTACAGACTTGGATTGATCACGGACGGTCCGGCCATTGTACAGCGGGCGAAACTTGACGCGCTCGGACTCGTCGCACGACTCGACGCCATCATCGTCACCGACGAGCTGGACGGAGACGCGCGGAAACCGGACCCGACTTCCTACAAGAATATCGCCGCCGCGCTCAAGGTCGCGCCGCGGGAATGCGTCTACGTTGCGGATAACCCGGCGAAAGACTTTATCGCCCCGAACGCGTTGGAGTGGCTGACCGTGCAGATCATTCGACCGCAAGGAGTCTATAAGGACGTGCCCTGCGCCAAACTGGGCGGGCCTGCGAAGACGATCTACTCGCTGAACGAACTCGATCGATTACTAATGTAACGCCACTCGAAAAAATGCGGGTTGGGTGTAACTTGTGGATTGTCCGCCAAAGTTCTGTTGTACGAAGATCATGGGCAGGTCGATAGATTGCGAGACCTGAAGACAAATCCGTGTCGCACAAGTAGCCCCGGGGAGCCGTGTCGTACCGGGAATGAGTGTTGCATCGGTAGCCCCGGAGGGGCGGAATGGTTTTAAAAGCCCACGGCGCAAGCCGTGGGAAACTGTTCGGCACAGATTGGGTAGCCCCGGATGGGGCGGAACAAGTTGGTCACCGACTGTGGCTTAAGAAAGGTGTCGCCCCGTTGGGGCTATGTCCCGCGGCGTTCGTTGGTTTCCCCCGGCTCACGCCGGGGGCTGTTGAATACGTTTCGCCCCTTCGGGGCTGGCGGTTCATTACTCAAAAGCACAACGTTTCCCGAAAACGCATCGCTACGCGAAAATGCGTCGTTGCTCGAAAACGTGGGGATTGGGTATAACTGGGGGCTTGTTCGCCAATGTTCGGCAGCCGAGAAACACGCGCCGACAATCTGCCCGTGGTGCCCGCAGAATCACGTGTGTCGGAGCATTCATTTAGACCGCAACGCCAAGCTAAACTTCCATGAACGACTATCACTGCAAGACCATCAACCACCCGATCGACGCGACCGTTACGCTGCCAGGATCCAAGAGCATCACCAACCGTGCGCTCATCGCCGCCGCCTTGGCAGACGGGGATAGCATTCTAAGCGGTGTGCTCCTCGCCGAAGATACGCGATTGATGATCGACGCCCTTCGACAGTTGGGCGTGGCGGTCACGATCGACGAATCGGAGTGTCTCGCGGAGGTGTCCGGATGCAGAGGCCACATCCCCGCAAGCGACGCCGATCTGTTCTGCGGTAACTCCGGGACCACGATCCGATTCTGCGCTGCGCTTTGCGCGACGGCACACGGACAATTTCGACTCGACGGTATTGAGCGGATGCGCGAACGTCCCATCGGCGGTCTTGTTGAAGCGCTGCGCGCGCTGGGGTCGCGTATCGAATATGAGATTCGCGAGGAACATCCCCCGCTCATCGTCCACGCGACAGCGCTCGCAGGCGGGGAGGCGTCGTTCAACAACCCCGCATCAAGCCAATGGATCAGCGCCGTCCTGCTCGCCGCCCCCTACGCCGGGGGTGACGTAATGGTCGACGTGCGTGGCGACATCCCGAGCATCCCCTACTTGAAGATGACCACGCAGGTCATGTCGCAGTTCGGCGTGAACATCCTCGAACAATACGAGGACCGCCGCGTTCGATTCATCGTCGAAGCGCCGCAGCGATATGGACCCACCAACATCCCGATCGAACCGGACGCATCGGCGGCGACCTACTTCTGGGCGGCGGCGGCCATCGCCGGCGGTCGGGTCTGCATCGAGGGGATTGGCACCAACAGCATCCAAGGGGATGCCAAGTTTCCCGATGTGCTTGAGAAGATGGGGTGCGATGTGAAACGCGAACCCAACAGAACAACGGTCGCGCTTACCGCGGGCAAGGGCACACTCCGCGGCATAGACGTCGATATGAACGACATGCCAGACGCAGCCATGACCCTTGCTGTCGTCGCCCTTTTCGCCGAAGGCCCAACGACGATCCGCAACGTCGCCAACCTGCGAGTCAAAGAAACCGATCGGCTGACGGCACTTGCGACCGAACTGCGGAAGCTCGGTGCGACCGTCGACGAATTGCTGGACGGCCTACAAATC
>JAJRUK010000299.1 GCA_024277835.1 Planctomycetota bacterium
CATGTTCTGTTGTTGGCCTGCTGTCTCGGTCGGCGCGACTTTCTACCTTAGGCGTTTCTATTGTTTGACGGTTTCTACAGTGATCTCGCGGTTGGTGTACACGCAAATGTCCCCGGCGATATGAAGCGAGCGTTCGACGACTTGATCCGCGGGTAGCTCTGTGTTTTGCAAGAGCGCCTTAGCCGCCGCCGCCGCGTACATGCCGCCCGAACCGATTCCGATCACGCCGTCTGTGGGTTCGATGACGTCGCCTGCTCCGCCGATCATGAGCGTTGCATCTTTCGATACAACGACAAGGAGCGATTCGAGGCGTCTTAGCGCTCGGTCTGTTCGCCACTCTTTGGCAAGCTCGATCGCAGCCCGTCGCACGTTGCCCTTGTACTGATCGAGCTTGGCCTCGAAGCGTTCAAGCAAGGCGAACGCATCAGCCGCAGAGCCGGCAAAACCGCACAGAACTTTACCGTCCATCAGCGGTCGAATCTTTCGCGCGTCGTGCTTGATCGCGGTATCGCCGAGCGTCACCTGACCGTCGCCGCCAATGGCGACGTCTTCACCGCGACGAACGGACAGAATCGTCGTTGAGCGAATTCGTTGCGTTTTTTTCATGTTTCAAGACACCATTCTTGCATCCATTTCCCTAGCTGCACGGTACTACAAGGGGGTACGATTGGCAACGCAACACGTTCGCACGCCCGCGATCTTTCTACCCCCTGAGCCGCAGGCTTTGGCCCGTGCAGACGTTCGGCGGCAAAGATATAGCGGAATCGCGACCAACGATCTAGGATAGGTGCATGGCAATCGGTGCAACGAAAAAGACAATCTCACGGTGTGCTCTGGCAATCGCTGGCGGACTGCTAATTTGTCTCCCCGCCGCGTGCCATCAACCAGCGCCCGCCCCGACTCTGACCGCCCCTTCAGCACAACCTTCACCCGCTGAGCATACACCGCCCCAAGATCAACAGATTCGCCCTGCCCCTGCTCCCGCTGTGTCCCCTGCCAAACGCGAGACCGCACGTTGGCTTTACGCGGAGCGATTCGCCCCGGGCACAATGGACGGGTTCGTCGAGGGCGACTTCAGCGCGAAGCGAAACAGACTCACAATCAAGACGGATTCGGTCACGCGATTCGCGATCGACACGCGCTACATCGCGATCAACTGGGACAAACTCGTCGTTATCCAAATCGATGGCCTCAATAGCGAATTGAGACGGCGCGACGATCCGGTCCTTCACTTCGTCCTCGACAAGTACAATCGGTGGGTCGTTGATGAATAGCGCTCGGGGTTAGTCTTGTCCCGCCAACTCTTGCGCTTCGATGATCTTCGCTTCGACGCGTCGTCGTTCGGGTGTTTGAAGTCGCTGGAAGATTTCCCAGTCGGGTCGCTGATCGTCAAGCGTCAGCGCGCGTCGATAGCTTTCGATCGCCGCTGTTGCGATCGCGGGGCGTTTTGTCGCACGAGAGGCTTCGAGTTGCACATCCGCGAGCGCGACGATGTCCGCCGGGCTTTGGGGATACAACTTCAGCACGTCTTTCGCCGCTGCGATGGCTGCGTCGTAGTGTTTCGCGCCATCTGGCTCACGCGCTCGGAGCAAGTAAAACCGCAACCTCATTCTACGGAGCTGTACACTGACCGGGTCGCGTTTGATCGCCTCGTTCAGAGAACGCTCTGCTTCGCGGGAAGCGCTATTCCGCAGCGCTTCGATCGACGCGACGCCCATCATCCATCGAGCGCGATCGACATGCGGTGTCGGATCGATCGGGTCTGCCAATCCCGCAAGCTCGCACTCCATCGCTGCGGGATGTTGGGCGATGTCGTCGGTGGCGATCGCGCCGGACGCTGTGCGCGATCGCTTCAAGTGATCATGTGCTCGGGCGACGGGCGTCAGCGTTGTTAGTCCCACGGCGATCAGGGCAAGTAATACGCCAACGACCGGAATCCATCGAGACAACCAACCGACCTTGTCGTCAGTTGACTCTCTCGATGAGAACCGTGTCGCAATCGGGATCGCGAGCAATACGAAGAACGTATACGCACTACCCGGGACGAACATCGCAAAGTTGACCAACTCGTGCAGGACGAAGGTAAACAATGCAACCACAACAAACGACTCCCAGCGCAACCCACGACCTTTCGTTGTGACATTGTTCAGACACCAGAACCCCGCTGCCACCACGAAAAAACCAAGAACCCACGCGATACCAGTGGTCACCGTCTGGTAGTAAACCCAATTCACGTCATCGCTACCAAGCAACACCATCCGACCAGCCGTTACAGTCGCAAGTCCGCCAACCGCCCACGGCACGACTTTGCTCAACGATAGAGCGCCTTTTCTCAACGAAAGTGCGCCAGAGCAACCATCAGTCAACTGGACCTGCCCCTTCTTTCGTCCCCCATTTACCAAGGGGGGATCGAGGGGGGTTGCCCGGAAAACTTGAGTGTCCAGAGCGCTAGCGGCGTCCGGGGTTGCTGAGTCTGATTCTGTTTCATAAGTCGGTCGCCGAACGAGCGTCCACGTCGCACCGACACACATAAAAAGCACACCCGCCAACCCAGGCAGCCCCCAATCGCTCGCCGCCTGAACGAACAGGTTGTGCGGGTTGGCTACTTCTTCCGAGCTTTCGATCGACTTATAATGAAGATAATTCCGCCCGAAGTACTCTCGCCCCACGCCCGTCCACGGATGATTCGCGATCATCTCCGCTGAGGCTGTCCAATACTGCCAGCGAAAATTCAGTGACGCGCCAGGCAAACTGCCGTGATATGTTCCGTGCCCGACAGCCGCAACAACGCCGACCCCAAACCCGATCCAACCAATCGCAAACGCCTTGCGATGATTCGCGTCGATCCACCGATGCCATTTCATCAGAGCGGCGGTCAACAACAGGCCAGCGCCCAGCGAAACGAACCCGCCGAGACTCTTGGTGAGTCCAATGGCCGCGAGCATCGCAACACCAACGACCGACATCGCGATCGGCGCAACGACCTCCGCACTACTTCGAACACGTCGCCACAACTCAACCGCAACACCCACCGCCACCAAGAAACAAAGCACCAGATACGACGATGCGACGTTTGAGTGCGGGAAGAACCCCTGCGCTTCGTTCGCCTGAATGCGTCGCTCGAACAATTCCACCGTGGGCGAATCAAGCGAGACGCCTCGATTCTGCCAGAACGCCTCTTTGCCGGCGAGGTACTGCTCCCACAAGCTCTCCAAGCCGTAGATGCGAAAATCGAGCACCTGCCAGACCTGCACGCACGCCGATGCGAGCACGACCATCACAACAATCTGCCGCTGCCATCGAAATCGCAAGAGCTGCACGAGCGTGATTGTCGCAATAGGCAAACAGACCCAGTCGATCGTCGCATTGAGCGAGAGGCGGGCGTTGCTCGCGAAAAAGCAAGACGTAATCCCGGCGATCAAGACAATGACCGCCCCCGCTTCCAGCCCCGTCCACCGAAAACGTCGATCCTTGCGATTCGCCCGCGCCCAGACGCACAAAAACGCAGCCACCAGTATCAAACAATCGAAAATGACAGTCGTAACGGGCGAAGGATCGGCGATCCCCGTCACATTCAGACCAAACCCGCTCGGGGCAGAGTCGTAGCGTTCCGAAATAAGCGGGCGAAGGGCAGCCAACGCGACCAGCAGGAACATCGACAGGTTTTCAAGAACTTTGCTGGCCATCGCCTTCTATACGTTCGTGCTATGGGATCGGACGCCTCAATAACCACCTGCCCCAACCACGGACTTGGACCCTGTCGGCGAAACCCGTAAACTGACACCATCGATTCGCGGCAACGTCGCACGCAAAGAGTCACCAATGAGCAAGGGCGTTCCATCTTATCTCAAAGCACTCGGACGAAAGAGTCTGCCTGCGACGATCGATGCCAACGGGCGGACCTACACCCAGCGGCGGATCTTCAAAAACGACTTCTTCGCCGTGACCGCCCTCTACGAGTGTGATGACGAGAAAGTTCTTGTCAAAGTGCAGCGGCAGGCGAGCTTTTTTCTCATCCCGATGCAATGGGTGGGGCGAATCCTCGCCAATCGCGAGTGGGTGATGATGGACCGCGTGCAGGACCTGCCCGGCATCCCAAGACTGATCGCAAGATGGGGGCCTACGGGGATGATCCGCGAATTCGTCGAGGGGACGCCGCTAAAAAAAGGCGAGCGCGTCCCCGACGAGTTTCACGCACAACTGCGAGCGATGATCGACGCAATCCACGCGCGAAACATGGCCTACGTCGATCTGGAAAAATGCGAGAACGTCCTGCTCAGCGAGGACGGGCGACCCTATCTGTTTGATTTTCAAATCGCGTGGTATGTTCCGCGACACCTCGGCGGCGAGCTTTGGCCACTCCGCAAACTGCGGGCCTGGTTTCAAAGCGGCGACCGGTATCATCTGCTCAAGTTGCAACGTCGAACCCGGCGCGATCAGCTAACACCCGAACAACTGGCTGCTTCGTACAAGAAACCGTGGTATGTACATATTCACCGCTGGGTTACAATGCCCTTCACGCGCGTGCGTCGCGCGATCCTTGATAAAATCGACCCGCGCCGCGGCGACAGCGAGCGCGGACGAGTTGTTGAAGACCCCGTAACCGGAGACCGATCGCCATGAGTTTGACCGAAGACGATCTTGCCATCATCGAAGCCTTTC
>JAJRUK010000300.1 GCA_024277835.1 Planctomycetota bacterium
ACAAGCGCAAAGGCGCTTCAAGACTTACCCGGCATCGGTGAATACACTGCCTCCGCGATCGCTTCGATCGCTTACGGCGAAGTCGCCGCCGCGATTGACGGCAATGTCGCCCGCGTTGTCTCGCGACTCTTTGCGATCGAACAGGACGTTGGCAAAGGGACTGGTCAGGCGCTCGTAACGCATTTCGCCCGCGAGCTTATCTCGCCCTCGCGCCCCGGCGACTTCAACCAGGCGTGGATGGACCTTGGCAGCAGCATTTGCACGCCGCAAGCGCCGTCGTGCCCTATCTGCCCGCTGCAAAAACAGTGCAAAGCGTTCGCGACCGACCTTGCCGACAGGCTCCCCCTTTTGCCGAAGAAAAAACCGCCCAAACCGGTCCACCTGATCGTCGTCATCTTCGTTCGCAATGAAAAAGTGCTCATGGTTCGCGACAACGGCGGTGGCTGGTGGTCGGGACTGTGGGCGTTTCCGTCGATCGAGAAAAAGGGGGACCGGTCGCTTGACCGAACGCTCGACAACCTCGCAGCAAGTTACAACCTGTCGCTCGACGCACTCCCCGAGCGCGTCGGGACGCTGCGTCACCAACTCACCCACCGCACGCTCAACTTCGACATACGAGTCTGCCGTCAAGTCAGCGAAACCGCAACAACGATCCCCAGCATTGGCGCGACAGACATAGACCGGAAGTGGGCAACGACCAGGCAGCTAGAGAAGCTTCCCGTCTCAACCGCGCACCGAAAAATCTGGGCGAATGCGACGAAACACCTTACGCGGGAGAATCGCGAAGGGGGCATCGAGAAAAAAGACTTCTTTAGCGCGAAGCGGGCGTGAGCGTCGCCGTTCGCACCTCGATGGCAGAAACGGGCGTACGACCTTTGAACACGACCGTCTGCGGGTCCGACCGATCCACCGGCGGCGGATACACCCAGACCGTCCGAAGAAGCTCCTGCGGGTCAGCCTCCATGTTCGAGAGGGTCAGCGGCTGACACCCCGGACACTCGGGCGGTCCGACCGGGATTCCGTCGTTGGACAAATCTTTGAGATCGATGTCGTCAAGCGTGATTTCCTGATCCAGCGTCAAAATCGACTGAAGTCCGTCTTTACTCAGTTCCGTGCTCATGACTCGATAGACGCGACCATTGATCTCATCAACAAACCGAGTCCCCCTGGGGAACATGCTAATCCACATGTCCACCATCTCTTCTGGCGTGCCCTCTGGTGGCACCAACACGTTCGTGGGAATTCCATTCGGCTCTCGCGGTCCACCACGATCGAGCTTTGTGTTCAGCGTGTCCGAAGGGGGAAGCTCAATCTGCACTCGCCACGCGACCGGAAACTGAACATCCATCTCCAGGGGCAACGCCTGAATCTGCGCTGGTGTTGTCGAGAGATTGTACGGATCAGGAGCTTTGCCTGGATCCTGTATCGCGTACCGATTCGTCGCGTTTGGCCTGCGAAGCGTGACGTAATACATATCGAAAACGCGCGGCGCTCCCCAACCTGCCGCCGCCTTGGCTGCGAGTTCCTGCGGACTGATACTTCCGATCGCAACCATGTCGTTGAAGTCATCGGGCGATGGTCCAACGTACTCGCGCAGGCGATGCAAGACACCCCACGCAAACCGCCTGCCCTGCATCCGGTCCAGCCACTGCTGTCGCCGCATCAGCGACGCTGAATCTTGCAGCGACGGGTGTGGCGGGGCATCCAGCGGCGGATAGACCCGCATGTTCACAGGAAAACGCGGCGAAAAGAAGGAGCTTTCAACGAAACCGCAAGCAAGCTGCCGCAGATACCCGGTGGCCGGATAGGTCGTCGCATTCGTGACGAACGTGTCATCGATCTGCTCAATCTTCCAAGGCTCTTCGCCCACCATCTCGGGAGGCGCATTCCGCGGATCCGCAAGTAGATTCTCAAGATGTAGCGCGTGAACCCGCGTGTCACTCGCCTGTGTCGGAAGCGTCTGGTCGTCTACGTTCAGAATCGCTTGCCACAATTGGACGGCGAACACGTTGGGGTCGTAGTAGATCGTCGGATCAAAAATCAGATCGCCGGCGAACCCCGCCGCCCCGATTCGAGAAACGCCGTCGCTCGGAGCGCAGTCCCGTGTCGTCGCGTCCCACGCGCCCGCATCGCGCATCCCGCCGGGCCTGAGCATCGACTCGACGGCGGTAGCAGCCCCCTCGGTAACGGTAACCTCCGTCGTGTATTCACTAAGCAGTCGAGCGCGATCCCACGCGACGGGAAACATCGTCGCCACCATCGTCAGGCCCAGACCAAGAATCACGATCGCGATCATCATCTCGACCAGCGAAAAACCGCCGCGACGAACTTGCTTTGTTGAAACGGATCGCGACGTCACGGCGTTACGTCCTCTTCCGGCGGAACCTCGCCAACCGGGCCACGAACCACCGATCCGCTCAAACGATGAATGTAATAGGGTCTCGCTGTCTCAAGCAGCGCCTGACGTTTTTCCCGATCGTTGCCACCACTCCGCATCACGGAATCGTCGTATACCATGACGCCGTCAACACTTGGAAAGTTGAGCGCCGCTCCCCTGTTTTCTGTTGGAACAATGAAATCGACAGCCAACTCGTTGCCGTCGCCGATCGTCTCTACGATGCCGTCGTCGCAATCGTCCGAAAAGGGGACGGCCTCACCGGTGCTATCAAAGTACTTCTGGACATCATTGGCCACGCGCAGCCCGGTGATGTCGCCAAAACCATCGCCCTTCCCGTTGTTTTCCTCGTCAGGATCGCGAATCAAGACATTCCGATCGAGGATCAACCTTCCCTCGGCGGAAAACAGGATCACAAAATAGTTTCGGTGACGCTGCTGAGTGTCGATCTCGAGCGCCGCCAAGTTGTCGAAGTCATCGTTGCCAAGCTCGATCGGACTAAACCGCTTGGTCGGCTCACCACCGGAGGGATCATCAACGACATACCGAGGCACCGCACGCATCGGCGAAAGAAGTCCCCGCCCGCCGTCTTTGGCCACCGTGAACACATCCCGCCAGGCACACAACGTTTGCCATCGAGGCGTGTTCTCCTCAAGCCTCGGATCTCTGGTGATGATCGCAATCTGCTGAACGCCCTTGCTGTCGAGATAGAAGAACATCCCGACCTCGCCGCGGTCCGCCTGGATCGCCTGCGCCCGTGTGCTCATCAGCATCCCCGCGATACCATTGTTCGCGTCGTTCTCGCGATGCTGCGCCCACATCGTATTCACCGACGGCAGCGCGATACCCATGATGATCAGCACGATACCAATCACAACCACCATCTCAATCAGCGTGAACCCCGCGCGCTTCCAACCCCGACCACCCCAACAACTCCGACCACCCGGTCGAACCATTGACGTCCGCGAAGAAGTGAGACAAACATGCGATGCGATGCGCGGGATCATTGATGAATCCCCGTAAGCATCTTTTCTTTCAACTCGTTATTCAAAAAAACGTTGTCCGCGTTGAAGGGATGATCCACGATGCCGTCGGCATTGTTTTCAATATCGCCAACGATCGAAGCGTCCGCGTCTTTGCCCATAATATCCAGCGTCAACTGCTCCGCCCCGTCCGGGCCATACGACATGATGATCGGTCGCCCGCGGTTCAGCCGAATCAGCTCCGTCGATGCCTCATTCCAACCCACGTGATTCGTTGACGGCGTATTGTTCGTACTGCCGGACGCCCAGTTGCGCTGCGCGAAGTAACTCAGCGGAGTGCCCCAAGCGTCGAGGATGTATTGAATCTGGCGGTCCCCTGCGCTCCATTTGCCGTCGCGATCCTGATCGAGAAACTGCGTGGGGTTTCCTTCGTTATCGACAGGGCCAGCCGCGCGTTTCTTGTCCGGAATCCCGTCAAGTATCGCCTTGGACTCGTCGCCAAGAATCTCAATCGCCGTGATCATCGCCACAAGGTCGCGGTGCTCCGCGGCATCGTGAGCGGGATCAGCCGGGTTGGAATAAAACGTCATC
>JAJRUK010000301.1 GCA_024277835.1 Planctomycetota bacterium
ATGCTTCCGGCAGCGACGGCAGCTTTGGTGACGCGCTCGGCGTTCTTGCTGGTCATTCCTACGAACAGGAGCAAACCGCAAACAAGCAGCATCCACCCGGGTATATCGACCTTCGTTGCGATTTCAAGGTCGCCTTTTTCAATTAACGTGATCGAAGCGAGTCCCGGGGATGCACAGTTGGCGAGGTCATTTTGCCCGAACGCAAACCCCATCGCGATCATCCCCAGCACAGCGAGGACTGGAAAAAGGAGCTTGGCTGCACGCTTGCGATAGATAATCAAGAGGACATGGATCAAGATCGCAAACAGACCCCACAGCAAGAACAAAAGTGTCACGCCGGTAATCGCCGCACCGGCGCTTTCATCGACGCTGACAAGCCACTTCTTAAACGCCTTGACGAACGCGACGTGCTTCATGCCTTTTAGTAGCAAGAAGTAAAAAAGCCCGGCGCACAAACCCCCGCCGATCCAACCGCCGTGGAGAAGCAGGGCGGTCAAACTCTGCGTCTTATCGCGAAGTGCACCGCGCGCCGCCCGCTGAATTAGGAAACTCGCCATCCCGGATAGGATGATCGAACACACGATCCCCAAGACGACGATGCCCGCCTTGTTCCAATGGATTGTCTGATAGCTGATCGCCGCCGCCGCACCGAGAAGCTCGAAGACAAGACACGCCGTCGTACTGACGGGCATACCGAAGGCCGAGTAGCCGTAAAGGAGGACCGTATCGACGATGTAAACAGAAATATAGACGGTCAGCGCAGCCGTGATCCCATCCAGACCAAGTGAGTTATTTCCAAGTCCTGTCGGGTCGAAAATACCCTTTCGAGCAGTGTCGATGACGGACGAACTTAAGACCGCGCCCGCGACGACAGCCACGCCGACGATCAGAATGGCGGTTCGTCGTTGCAACACCCTCGCGCCAAACACGGCGTTTACAAGATTCGCCGCGTCGTTACGCCCAACCTCAATCGTATCCCATATGAGCAACCCCGCCGCCAGAAGCAGGCAGACCTTCTGAAAGAACACGAGCGATGGAAAATCTATGGCTGCGAGGATCATCGAGCGTTACAACCGGGGTCAGATTGACGGCGGTACAACATCACAAATCAAAAGGGGGCGCTAAGACGCGAGCATTCGACGCAATCGCTCGCCGGTTTTTTCCGCGAAGTTTGCGAGCTGACCGACCTCACCATACACCTTGGACCACAACATGATGTCTGTTGCTTTCATGTCGTCCTCGACGGCGTAGGTTTTTTGGGAAAGCGTGTACTGCAACCGATCAGCTTCCCACTCATCCTTTTCGACGCGAGCGACCATCTGGACGGCATGGTCTGCTTCCGGACCGGTCATGTCGCCGTCGATGAGTGTCGGGAGGTAGTCGGATATCTCGTACGTGTGTTCGCAGACGAGTTTGACCTTCGCGATGTACTCGAAGATCGGGTCGACGAGCGTCTGGTGCATCGTGAGCTTCTTGAGCGTCAGCAGGACGGCGACATCTTCAGCTGCATCCGCCATGTCGTCCTGAAGCTTCACGTAGCCAAGCAGGTCGCCGCGATAAACGGGCAGGAAGAACCGCTTGGGAATATTTTGGCGAATCTCATTCTTGATTTCGTCGGCCTGGTGTTCTGCCTTGAACACTTTGCGGCAAAGTTCCTGGAGTTTCTCATCGTCTTGATCGCGAACGGCATCAAACATGGGCCAAACCAGTGCGACACAGTTTTTGACCGCGGTCATGTGATGACGTAACGGTTCAAACGGTGACACTTTGAACATTTCCGAAATGCTAGCCATACGTCTTCTCCATCCCCTGATAAAGTGGGTCTTGCTCCGCGGCGCGTACTATCCCGAATCGGCGGAAGCTGACAAGTGGTTGGGCGGGAAAAATAACGAAAAACTTACTGTCTAACCGCAGGAAGACATTGCTGGAGAGTCGCGCGCTGGTTGCGCCTGTGAATTTCTAATTTCCGCACTTGTGGAAGTTTCGGGTGGCGATCTGAGGTGCGTTTGTTATATTGGAATGCGCGGTCTCAGAAAAACCGCAGGGCACGGACGCGTTCTTTGGTTCGTAGAGTCAAATGTCAGTGAAACGAAAGTTACAGGATAACCTAAAACGCGTCGAGCAACGGATCGCCGACGCATGTGCGAAGGCGGGGCGTTCGCGCGACGAGATAACACTGCTGACCGTCACGAAATACGCAACGCTTGATCTTGTCCGCACGCTCGCGGAGCTTGGCGTTGGGGATTTGGGCGAAAGTCGTGTGCAGGAACTGACGCGGCGAGCAGCGATGCTTCGAGAGTGGCAGGGGCGTCGGTCGCTGGGCGGGGAAGCTGCTGCCAACGGACCACGATGGCACATGATCGGGCATTTACAGCGCAACAAGGTTCGCGCGGTCCTTCCGTGGGTTTCGATGGTTCAGTCGGTCGATAGTTTGCGACTCGCGGAAGAGATTGATTCCGAAGCGAGCAAGCTTGGCCGCGCGATTCCAATTTTGCTGCAAGTGAACATAAGCGGTGTGGCGACGCAACATGGCGTGGCGGTTGCGGCTGCGACGCATTTGGTTGAGCAGTTAATGACGCTCGAGGGGTTGGACCTGCGAGGTTTAATGGCGATTGCGCCTCTGTCCGACGACGAACGAACAGTTCGCAACTCTCTGGATCGAGCGAGAGAGCTATTCGACGAAGTTCGATCCCAAGAGGTGGCGGGTCCGCAATTCACGCAGCTATCCCTGGGGATGAGTCAGGATTTCGAGTGGGCGATTGAGATGGGGTCTACGTGCGTGCGGATTGGGTCGGCGATCTTCGAAGGAATCGAGATGGCCCCCGAGCCGGCGGCGGTCGATTAGCGTGGGCAATGTTGGCGAGATGGTCGTCGAAAGCGAAAGACCGCCACTGCCCCGCGGGCTGATCACGCTCATCACGGGGTGCATGTTCAGCGGAAAAACGACTGAATTGCTTCGCCGCATCGACGGCGTGGACTCGGGCCTCGCACTTCTTTTTAAGCACGTTATCGATACACGCTACGCGATCGACGCTGTTGTCTCTCATGGCGGGAAGTCTTGCGCGGCGATCGTCGTCGATGGTTCGGCGGCGCTGTTGCACCGCATCCCGAATGACGTCTCGCTGGTCGGTGTGGACGAAGCTCATTTTCTTGACAACGGGGTCGTCGCGGTTGTCAGCGAGTTGCGACGCAAAGGGGTCGATGTTGTTCTTACGTCATTGAATTGCGATAGCTGGGGCGAGTCGTTCGCCGTCGTTGATCGTCTCACGCAGATCGCGGATGCGAGAATTGTTTTGACGGCGAGTTGCGCAGCATGCGGTGAGGCGGCCAATCGAACCCAGCGCACAACTCCGATCATTGACGGGAACATGATCGGCGGTGCGGAATCTTACGAGCCGCGCTGCGTGCGATGCTGGCGTCCTCCGGAGACACTCCACAAAACGCTCCGTCTCGACACGCCTAGCCGCTCCTGACGCGCGGGATTCGCCCGGATCAATGTGAGGCCGTGTTTCGCTCGGTACACCAGATCAGCAGCCGTTGTTCGATCGCTGGTATAAGCGGTTTTCCCGACGACTCGACCGTTAGTCCGCTTCCCGCCGCGATATCCGGGAGTCCGTCGCCGTTGATGTCACCGATCGAAACCGCTGGCGTCGCAAACAGACCCGTCGCCGGAAGGCGACAGTTCTCCACATAGCGAAACGCCCCAGTTCCGTCGCCAAGTAAAAGGAAGACGCCTCGGACAACACCACCGTCTGGTTTCAGCCGACCGGAGGTTACGATATCGAGATTTCCATCAAGATCGACATCCGCCAGAGCAACGCCTGATGCACCGCCCTTCATCGCGGGAAAAACGTCCGGCGTCTTGTTCCACGAACCGTCAGCCGCCTGAAGATAGACCTCGGGGCCATCGACCCAGTTAGCGGTCGTGAAGTCGAGGAGCCCGTCTTTGTTAATGTCGCCGATCCCGAGACCAGAAAAGAGACCCTTCACCATCGGCGATGGGAGATTGGCGGAGGACTCGTTCCATGTCCGGTCGCCATTGCCGAGGAAAACTCGCGGTCCGGGAGCGTAGGATGCGAGGATGTCGGGTTGACCGTCTGCGTTGAAATCGCCGACCGCCACGCGGTTGCTCCATCCGCTCGATGGAAGATTCGCCGAGTCGCGCGTCCAGTTGGTGCCCGAACCGTCGCCGTAGTAAACGTTAATCCCGCCGTCGTCGCTTGCCCCGACGACGATGTCGAGGTAGCCATCACCATCGAAATCCGCGAGGGCTAGGTCTTCCGCGCCGGCAAACATCCGCCCCCGACCCTTGGGAATGGATAAGTCGCTCGGGTATAGCTCGCGCGTCGTCATTGTCCAAGAGCCAGTTCCATCGCCGAGATAGATAAAGACGCCCTGACAATGGTCAGCCACCGCGAGGTCGATATGCCCGTCGCCGTTGATGTCGCCGCTGTCGAGTCCGCCCCCACAAGAGCGTCCGCCATAGGCGAGACCGCTTGAAGATTCCTGCCACCCGCCGCGACCATTACCAAGCCACGCACGCGGACCACGTCCCAGTCGCGGTAACGCGGCAAGGTCAGCTACGCCATCTCCATTGAAGTCGGCGATCAGTGGGTCCGACTTCCACATTCCTTTCGTTGGCAAATCCGTGGAACAAAGTGAAAAAACAACTGGGGATGGTGGTTGGGCTTTGGGGATTGGTTCTACGGTTCGAACCTGACGGCTCGGACCACTCGTACAGCCCGTCGCCGCAACGGCGATAACCAAGATTCCTGCACGCAGCAGTTGTCGGATCATAATACGTCTATCCTTTGTTTTGGACCAAGTCGCGGTACCACTGGCCATCGACTCGAACCCAGTGTTCGATGCTTGAGACTTTCTGCATCGGCATTTTGGTCATGTTGGGGTCTGCGGGTTTGTGGGCGTAGGTCACGCGGATTCGTCCGAAGTCGCCCTTGACCTCGACCCAGTGAATCTCCATCGCCAAATAGATGAACCGAGATTCGGAGTCGGCGAACTGTTCAAGGGAGATCGTATCGAGATCGCGCGGGTCTGACCACTCGTAGAGGGCAGACCAGTCTCTGTTTTTTCGTGCCGCCCAGGTTCCCTCGAATCGGGCGCGAAGCACTCTTTCGGCATCCGTGTCTCGGGCGGCGGGCGTATCGGGGAAATCGTCAAGCTCGGTTTGCGGAACAGGATACCACTCACCTTCAAGGGCGACCCATCGCTGCCAGTGCGTCTTCGCCTTCGGCGGAAGGTTCGGGAAACGCCGCAGCGAAGCGGTATAGTCAACACGGACCCACCCGAACGTGCCTTCGCAAAACTGGTCCTTGATCGACCATTCCTTGAGCAGAAACGGCTCTTCTGCGGTGGCCCATTGGCGGTATTGCTCGACCGTCGTCGTGACTTGGAGTCTTGGCGGTTGGAACTGGTAGAGGTCGTCCCAGGATTCAGTCCCTCGCGCCTTCCAATAGGCTTCTGCGCGTTGCGAGAGTCTTGATGCGTTCGGGGGAGTGCTTCCAATCTTCTCTGCGGCTGCGTTACCTC
>JAJRUK010000302.1 GCA_024277835.1 Planctomycetota bacterium
CCAACCCCGACCTCAACCCCGACCCCGACAGAGAGCAAGACTTACCCACAGAAAACCCCGTTTCCGATCCGGTCCGTGAACCATTGCCGACCGACGATCCCGCAAATGGCGACGGGGAGGCGGATCAGACCGTCCCAGATGACGCCGCGATAACGCTTGAGGAAGAACTCGCGGACGCGATCGACGATGCGGCGCTTTCACAGCCACGCTGCGGCGCGTGCGGGTCGTTGGGGTTTATTTCGGGGTTGTTGATGGGGCTTGGGGTGGTTGTTATGAAGCTTGTTTCGCGACGAGACGGTTTTGTGCGTCGTCGTTGAGGGGTGCGATCGGAGCACTGTCGGGGATGGATGGTCCTTGAGTCCGAACGTCCGCGCAGGCTAAGGCCTGCGGCTCAGGGGTCGGGGTCGGGCGGAGAGGTGGGCGTTGACGCTCGGTTTAGGCGAAGAGCGTGTAGCGCTGCTGGGGCTTGGCGAATTCTGCGAACTCTTTTGCGACGACGTTGAACACGGGGTCGTCCCAGGTGTCACCGTAGTGATAGAGGTGCATTTTTTCGCGCACTCTCTTGGGGAGCGTTCGTAACTCGTCGATCGAAGCGTGGACCGCGCCGTCGTGGGGTTCGAGGAGCACGTCGTGGAAGATCGTGGTCGCGCTGTCGAAGCGTGGACTCATCGCTTCCAGATCGAACCGAGTGTCGCCCGAAAAGACGACTGTCTCGCCGGTTTGGATATGACGGAAAGTCAAACCATAGCTAGGCCAATCGTATTTCTTGTCGATACGGACGTGGTCCGTCGGAAAGACCTCAACGTCGTAATCATTCCCGAGGCGAAACGACCCATGGCCATCGGTGGTTTTGATGAGCGATAAGGTATTGAAGTAATCATCGAGAACCGCAACGTGGCCATTCATCGCGCCGAGTCCGCCGCTTAGCGTGTTCGTCCAGATCGTGTCCATCACATCCCGCGCCGCGATGAGCATCGGTTTCGACGATTGTTGCGTGTCCTTACTCTCGCAGCAGGCATATCGCGTTAGGACTGCCAGCTCTTCAACTCCGCCGACGTGGTCCGCGTGAAGATGCGTGATGAACAGTTTTTTGATTCGTCCGTAGTCGGCCCGCCCATCCCTTTGTAGATACGCAAACTCAGGACGTTGGATTAGTTGAAACAAAGCAAGCGGACCGGTTGTGCCAAAATCGAGCAGCATGACATCGTCGCGAGTGGCCTGCGCCGACGGTGATGTTGGCCAGGCTTCGATCAGTGCGTTGGATTGGAACTTCCGCCGGGAGAAAGCTGATCCCGTACCAAGAAACGTCAATGTGAGCACAAAGGGTCTCCGCAATTATTGCCAACCGCCCAACCCCCGACCCTAGCCCCGACCGACCGAGCGTGCTTGGCGGCGCAACAACGTGTAGGATACACGGTTTGTAGTTCGTGTGTAAAGTGTTTCCTTTTGCGGCGCGGCGAAATGTTATGGGTTACGATCTTCAAGGCAAAGTTGTTCTGATTACGGGGGCGTCCAGCGGAATCGGGCGAGCGACCGCCGTTGAATTCCATCGGGCAGGGAGTCGCGTTGTGGTGGCTGCCCGGTCGAAGGACAAGCTCGATGCGCTGGCGGCGGAGCTTGGCGGTGATCGGGTTCTGGCGGTCAAGATGGATGTTACGAGTGAGTCGGATCGCACGTTGGTCCTGGAAAAGTCTCGCGAGGCGTTTGGGTCGATCGACGTCTTGGTGAATAACGCTGGCTGGGCGAGCTTTGGGACGGTTCAGCGTATCCCAATGGCCAACGTCGAGAAGATGGTTGCGCTGAATCTCATCGCACCGATCGCGCTCGCTCGCGAGGTCATCCCAGAGATGTTAGAGCGCGGGAGCGGTCAGATTATCAATATCTCTTCGGTCGTCGGGTTTCAGGCGATTCCGCGGATGACCGTTTACAGTGCGACGAAGGCGGCGCTGAACGGGTTTACGACCGG
Organism: Planctomycetota bacterium; assembly: GCA_024277835.1. GTDB lineage: Bacteria > Planctomycetota > Phycisphaerae > UBA1845 > UBA1845 > JAJRUK01. Next base: position 1,967 of record JAJRUK010000302.1, read on the forward strand.
TTTGCGGATGGAGTTGAAGGGGACCGGGATCGACGTGCTTCTGGTCGCGCCGGGATCGACGAACACGTCTTTCTTCGACGTGGCTGACGCGATTGATGCCAAGGCGAGTCGGGTCGCGGAAACGCAGTACACCCCTCAACGCGTCGCCCTGGCGGTTGTCGCGTCGTCCCGAAAGCGTCGGCGTGAGGTCGTGTTGACCGCCGATGGCAAGATGATTACGTGGATTCGTCGCTTTTCGCCGCGGGTGGCTGACTTGATTATGTACGGGGTCGCCAAAAAGGGGATGCCGCTTTCGAAAGCGGGGTCAGCGTGAGAGGCTGATCTATCGGAGTCGTGGGCGAGTTCCCCCAGAGGTGCGACGCCACCGACGGAAATGCCAACACGAGTCTCCCCGACGCCGCAGCGGTCTCATCGGTCGTTCGATCCATATGCCGCAAGGAACAGGCGACCCCATCAGCGTCGCAAGGGGGGGCGATGCAATCCGAGGCCCCGCTGCGCTTGCCTCCGGGTACGATCATGCTGGCCTTCAGCCTGTAACCCCGCCCACCCAAGCTGTCACGCATCGAACGTTATGTTTTTAGAACAAGTAACACTCAGCTATAGCGGGTTCGCTCTTCCGTCCCCTCTTCGCTAAGGGGGGATCGAGGGGGGGGGCCGCAACACTTGAGTGTTAAGCGCACTAGTGCTCCGTCACAGCTTAATTTTAGGATACACGGACTTCAGTTTGCACCGTGCGTCTTCGACTTTCATTTGCCAATCAACGCCACGTTGC
>JAJRUK010000303.1 GCA_024277835.1 Planctomycetota bacterium
GCGACCTTGATATCACCGCCATCAGCATCCACGCCTACCCCTTCGTCACGGATCGTTACATCCTGACGAATTGCGGATCGAGTATGGGTGACGGATACGGGCCAATGGTCGTGACGAAGACGCCCATGAGCATCGACGACTTGCGCGGCAAGAAAATCGCCATCCCCGGCGAGCAGACCACCGCCTTTCTCGCCCTGAATCTATTGCTCGGGCGAGGTTCCTTCACGCATGAAGTCGTTATGTTCGACGAAATCTTAAACCACGTAGCCGAGGGCAAAGCGGATGCCGGGTTGGTGATCCACGAGGGGCAACTGACCTACGCGAATCAACAACTCAATCTGATTGTCGACCTCGGGAAGTGGTGGAAGGAATCGACAGGTCTGCCGCTCCCGCTCGGCGGGAACTGCATTCGTCGTGACCTCGGCGAGACTGCCATCGAAGAGGTTACGGCCATCTTAAAGCAGAGTATCGAGTTCAGTCTGGCCAATCGAGAGAAGGCGGTCGCGCACGCGCTGCAATACGCACGCGACATGGGCACCGACCTCGCCGATAAGTTTGTCGGTATGTACGTCAACGATTGGACGGTAGACTACGGCGATAAGGGGCGAGAAGCTGTTCGTGAGTTACTCCGCCGAGGAGCGGAAATCGGAATGGTCCCGGAAATGAAGAGCGTCGACTTCGTAGGATAATAGAACCAGAGCAGCGACCGTAAGGAAGCGGACCGACGGTGCAATAGATGTAACCTGCGCAAGCGGCCAAACGATTTTAGAAAGAGGTAAGCATAGAACGATGGGAAAGCACAACGACCCCGGCTCGCAGCGTTTTCACGATCGCGAGGAGAAGGAAAAGGACTACAAGAAGCAGCTCCCCGGCGATGATGATTCACCGCTACCCTCGCCGGTTGAGCCAATCAAAACAAGCGAAAAGCCAGGCCGCAACGAGCCGTGCTCTTGCGGGAGCGGCAAAAAATACAAGCAGTGTTGCGGCAAGGCGTAGTGGATGCGCGGTAGCTGTGTCGCGCGGTGGGGCGGTTATGCCTTCGCTGATGTCTCCGCGAGTACCGTAGCGCATCGCTCGGTGATGCCCGCAAGCTCTGGCGATCCGGGGCGGACCGATTCCCATCGTGCAACGAGATCGGGAACCTCGCCAAGCGCCGGGTCATGCGTTTGTGTCGCCCAGGCTGCGAATTCGGTCAGCACCATCTCGATCAGCGAGTCGCGTCGAACAAGGTCCGCTTCGTTTGGCGCATTCGACGCGATTTGAAGGGCTAGCCGCGCCGCCATCAGCGAATTGGCGACCACCGTCTTCCGTAGCAACGCGTCGATGACCGGCTCGGCGAATGTCGTCGCAGCACGACCCCGTCGCCAGATCGAAACAAGATGAGAGAACAGGACCACCATCTCTTCTGATGACATACTGGTCAGTCGCTTGACGATCGTCTCGCCCGCCTTGTCAGCGAACTCCTCGCAGACCGCCTTCGCCTCACCCGTCACTTCGCGTTTGAGCACTTCGGCTGCCCGAATCGCAAGGCGAGCCGGGTCGAATTCTCCGAGGTCATCGATCGCCGCAAAGACCATCGCCAGATGCTCGCAAGCTTCGGCGCTCGTATCGTCGTACGCCCGAGAGGTTCGTCGCGATAACTCTGCGAGTCGACCCTCGCGCCAATGTCGCTCGGCCATCGTTGTCCACTCGGAACCGTTCGCGACCGACGGCGGTTCGGTCGAAGTCGAAAGAAAGGCAGCCCCTATCGAAGAGGATCGCGTCTTTGCTTTTCCTTTACAGTCGCAGAGAAACTGAAGCGCGTGTTTCCGACTCGTCGAGAAGTTCAGCCCCGCCGAGAAAGAAAGGTTCACCCGCATCGGACCCGGAACGCCAAGAAGCATCGCCTCCGCCCATTCAGTCCAATCATCTTTCAAATCAACAACCACGCTCTCGCCGCGCATCGCCTGACTCAGAATAAATGGTCGAAACGGTTCCGCGAGTGTTGAAGGAAGACGCGCTCCTTGAAGAGCGTCGTCATCGTCACGAATGCGGAGTTCCACTATCGGAAGCGACTGTTTCGGGTGGAGTTCAGGCTCGATCAACCCGGCGTCCATTGCGGCGCGAACAATTCGAAACGCGCTGTATCCGCACAGCGCGAAGTCTTCGGCATCGAAGACGAGGTTCATCGTGTACACCCGCCGCCCGCCGCGCCCCGTGTGTTCCTCGCCAGCAAAGCACGACAAGGAAACGCACAAACGCCCTGTGGGAAGGCTGTAAAACGAAACCCCAAGCGGTTCCGTATCGCTCCCGTCGGGCGGCAGGCAGATCGAGTCGAGCGATGGCGAGTTGCGCGTGATCGCCTGCTTCTCTTGGAGTTTCAGGCCCGCGCTCGACGCGACAATCCGATACCCTTCGCCCATCGGCGAACGGATGGACGTATGGATCGCTTGATGGCAATGTAGAGTCTTCTCGTTCATCGTTACTGCCGCTACAGTGTTGTGAGAACCCACTCGAAAGGTTCCACGATACCTCGCGGCGCAACGTGCAGCGGATACTGCACAACGTTGCCGCTTTCGTCTGTTCCATACCCCAGCGAACCAACAACGCTCGTCGCGAAAAAATCAAAGTTTTCAAAACGTGTGTTGCAGATATTCCAAAGACGGTTCAGGTTTGTACGTGCGAACCCGCGCGGGTCGTCAAAACATTCCGGACAATGGTCGCCCTTGGAGAGCACAACCGCCACCGGCGTTTTGATCTTCTCGCCCCTCTTGCGTGAAACCACACCGTCCAGATAGCTCATCAGTTTCAATGCAAAAAGGTCAGGCTGTGGTGAACCGGACGCCGCAAGCGCCCCATCCACAAGAAGAACCGCCCCTGCACTTTTCTCAAGCAACGAGCGAATCACACGGAACGTCTGCGGGTTCGCAACCTCCGCCGCGATCGCCTCGCCAGCCATGTCCGGCATGACCAGGTCGAAAATGGCCGACCCGTGCTGCTTATGCGAAACCTGATAGTACGCCCAATGCCAATCGTCGACTTCCACCGCCGTCTTGGCGGGAAATTGACGTCCCGAGAGATAGGTAATCGCGTTGTGTTGCACGTTGACCGAGTATGCTCCCTTGGGGATCGCCTCGTAGTCTTCCGCACGTTTTGAAAGCATGTCCAGGAGCATCCCGAGGTACACGGTCTTTCCGACGTTGCTTTCACCAAGCACCGTCACAATGCACGGGTCACGATCTTGGGAAACAGCCTCCTGGATCAGCGCCATCGGAGCGCCGCACTCTTCGCACAAAATGCCATCCGCAGGATTTTTCGCCTCGCAGATCAAGCATGGCATCGTTGCTTTTCCACTGTATGTTGCAGTCGCCACCTTTTGGTACTCCTTGCGGTGTTAACCGCCGTTGATCCACGTTGCGTCGTTTAAGTCCATTGCGCATCGGAAACCGGTATTGTGCGTTCGTGCCAATGCAATCTGTCCGGTACGGAAGTGTGCTGTCGCCTGAGATTCAAAGTAAGTGTCGAACGCGCCGCCACGTACGGCGTGCATGGGCATCTCGCCAACGACCGGGTTTCCCGTGCCATCCGCGATCACATATTCCGAGTCCGTCCATTCCCATACGTTCCCCACCAACTGGTACACATGGTTCGGAGCGACCCCCGAAGGATACTCGTCCACCGGGACGGTCCCGTTCTTTCGCGAGGTCCAGATGTTGCATTTCTCCGAATTCATCGCATCGCCCCACGGGAAACGGCGCATGATGTCGGCAGAGCTGTTGATGTGCCAGGAAGCAGCCATCTGCCATTCCGCCTCGGTCGGAAGTCGCTGCCCGATCCAGATTGCAAATGCCTGCGCCTCGTACCAACTCAGCCCGACCACCGGGTGATCCCAAAGGCGTTCATCGCACCGTCCCTGTCGCCAGAAGCGTGGCCCGGGCTGTCCCGTTAAGTCCTTTAGCTCGATCAAGTGTGGCCAAATCTCTTCAGGCCAAAACTCGAGCGCGTCATAGCCGCCGCCATCCACAAATTTCTGGAAGCGACCGTTCGTTACCGTATGCACATCGAGCAAGTAAGGTTCAACAGGGACTTCGACGTCGTCCCCATCATCGAACAGGTTTTGAGGGATCGCCGACGAGCCGGCGGGCACGATCGCCATACTCTTCTCAAGCTCGTCCCTCGCCGTATCAAACATCGCTCCGTAGTTCCCGCCCTGCGGCGTTTTCGACTCCTCGGATAACAGGATGGCGTATCGGCCCTGCTGAAGCATTCGCATCAACGGATCGTCGTTCAGCTTCTCGTAGCGCGACGGTTGAAACGTCGCAACCTTATGTTCGATCGGGGAGACTTCTTCCCGTTTTTTACGCCCCTTTCGGGACGTCAATTTGCTAAACAATCCGATGGCCATCAACCGTCTCCCTACTTAGCGATCTTGATCGCTTACTTTCCCACAGTCCGTCATCTTAGGAACTAAATGTTTTTCGCTTTGCATCTCGACGCAGTTTTCTGAACTGATCCGCCGAAGAAGCGGGCTTGGGTGTCCGACTCGGAACCGGCAGCGGCTCAAACGTCTCAGGAGCGGACTCGACCGTTTCCGAATTCTCCGCGGCGGGCGTGATCGTGCTTCCGCCAACAGCCTTCAAGATCGCCTCGCGCTTCCTCGATAGCTCCTCGCTGTCGCGGGTGAGCTGACTCTGCATTGCGGCGAGCGCTTCGCGCGCCGCGATCAGTTCTGCCTCTTTTGCGGCGATCCCGCTTGCTTTCACATCCAATTCGGATTTTTGGGACGCGATCACCGAGCGATCGTGCTCGATCGCGTCCCGCATCAATCCGTGTCGCCGACGATCGTCCGACAACGCTTCGCGTTCAGCCGCGAGTTTCTTCTGGATATTCGCAAGCGATTCCGCCTCTGCGCGGGTCTGTGTCGCTGTATCTGCAAGTTCTTTCTTGCGATTATCAAGCTCGGCGACTTTGATAGCCATTCGCCGATCGTCCTCAGTAATGCGTGACGCAAGCGCATCCATCTCCGTCTGCCGCTTTGCCAGAAGCGACTCCAGATCCGCCATGTCGCTGACTCGCGCCTCACATTCCGCGGACTTCTCACGGACAGATTTTTCAACCTCCCCGATTCGGTCCCACTCACTGGCGAGGTGATCGCGCTCCGTATGAAGATCCGCCGCCTCGATCCGGAATTGCTCCTGTGCTGATCGTAGCGCGGAAATTGCGTTCGATGCGAGAACCTGCAAATCCATCGCATCGAGTTCAGGCGGTTCAATGTTGATTATCTTTGGCGTACCCACAACTAGTCCCGTAAGTCCTGTTTCTATCGAAGGGCGGTCTCTACCATGACCGCGACACACAGACGCCGTGGGCGCGTTCCGCCCCCTCGCCTCTGAGAATCTCTCAGCGAGTCAAACGTACGATACGATTTTGTCGCGTGGACTCGATCACAATCTCAGAAGGTTGAGAGAGTTCCGCGGTCAATGCACCGCCAGACCCGATTCTTTGGGACGTTCACGGATGTCGCCTTTTTTTGGACCCAAGAACGAGAAAAAACACGCGACTGCGTCCGAAAACTGCGCCGAGAAGTGACCGCACCCAAACATTACAAAACGTAGACTTGACCTGAGTTAACGTACCGCAAGAGTACCTCCGCGCAGTGCGCGACGGCTCTTCGCGAGGAAAAACAAGTCGCCAGTAGCTGAGAATCAGCTCATGGAGGCTTACTGCAAGAACCCATGAATGGGAACTCGGGAAAGCACGCAATGGGCCAAGCCGACAAGCAAACCGATATCCTCGCCGATGTGGATGCGTCCATCGAAGCATTCGCCGCCGGTATCACGACGTTCCAGCAGAAGTTCGCCGAGTGGGGCAATGGCGTTGAAGCGCAAATCAACCAAAAGTGCAGCGAGCTTGAAACGCAGTGGGCCAAGAAAGAAGAACAGATAAACGCGCAGGCTGGCGATCTGCGCACCCAGAAAGATCAGATCGAAGACGCTCGCAAGCAGCTTGAAGCGCAGCGCGAGCAAGTTGAAAAACGATCCGCAAGCACAACCGCCGAAGAGTCCGGACTTGCTCAACGTCAGAAACAGCTTGATGAAGCGCTGGCGGACCTTGAAACTCGGCAGAAAGACTGCAAAAAAAGAGAGGCTGACCTTGAGCGATTGCATCAAGAGGTCCAGAAGCAGCGCTCCGCAGCAGAAGACGGCAAGCACGAGGCCGCCTCGCTCCAATCTCAGGTCAGTGAGCGAGAAAAGCACCTCAAGACCCTTGAGAAAGATCTAGCCGCGGCGCGAAAGAAAATCGAGTCGCAACAGAAAGAAGCGGAGAACGCGCGCAACGCGGTCGCGGCGGACCAGGCTGCAATTGCTCAACAGAAGGAAGCTCTCGCTAAGCAACTTGAAACACGACAGGAGCTTCTCAGCCAGCGAGAAAGCGATCTTACCAAAAGCCAAAAACAGCTCGCCGACGCAAAGGGCGGCCTAGACAAGCAGTCCAAGGAGTTAAAAGCAAGCGAAACGCGCCTTCAGAAGCTCCAGGAAGATTTGCAAGTTCGCTCCGCCGAACTCGCCGCGCAGGCAGACGCAGCCGCCAAGAGCAAGGCGACGCTGACCGAGCAAGAAAGCAATCTCGCCAAACGCGAAAAGGAAATCAACGACGCCAAGAGCGAGCTGGAAGCCTCTAGGAAACGTATCGAGACGAAGCTTGCCGACGCCGAGAAAGACGCGAACCAGTTTGCAAATGCGGACGCTCGAATCGCGGAACAGCGCTCCAGGATCAAGGCAGATCAAGACGCCATCAAGCAAAGCGTCGCAGAACTGGACGCCGAGCGCCAGAAGCTCGACAGCGATCGCACGGAGCACCAAGCTCGCGTAGAAACACTCCGCACCAGGGAATCCCAGGTTCAGGAGAAGGAAAAAAACCTGGCAGATCGCCTCGTCGAGTGTGAAAAACACGAAAAGGAAATCAAGCAGGCGAAGATCGAGTTGATCGGAGCGCGAAAGCAGCTTGAGGCAAAGATCAAGAACAGCGAAAAACGCGAGACCGAGCAAGTACAAGCCCGAAAGCGAATCGAGGAACAAGCGTCCAAAATCAAGGCGGATCAAGATGCGATCCAGCAGAACTTCGCCGAGCTAGACACGCAACGCAAGAAGCTCGACGGCGATCGCGCAGAGATTGACGCGTTCAAGAAGACACTCAATGCCAAGGAATCTCAGCTTACAGAAAAACAGAATAACCTTGCGAGCCGCTTCGCCGAGTGCGAAAAGCGGGAGAACGCGGTCGGCGAGCAGCAAACTCAACTCAGCGCCAAGACCCAGGCGGTCGAGTCAAAAGAAAATGCCGCCCGCGAGCTTCAAGAGCAGGCAACCGCCCGGGACCAGCAGACCAGTCGCAAACTCGCCGAGTTAGACAACCGAGAAAAAGCCTTGCGGGACACCGAGGTCAAGCTTGAGAATCGCGCTCGAGCGATCAACGAAACCGAAGCCAAACTCAAAACGGAACAAGCAAGTACCGACGCCGCGCGCGCCCAGATTTCGACGGATCGAAAAACATTCGACAATGAGCTTTCCCAGCGTCAACGCGCGATGCAAGACGCGGAAGACAAGGTTGCCGCTCAGTCACGCGAGATGTCGCAGCGCGAAGCCGACGCAATGAAGCGCGATAACGCTCTCAAAGAGCAAGCGACGAAACTCAAGGCCCAGGAAGACGCACTCACCCAGCGTGAGCGCGAGCTGACGCAACAGCGTCAAAACCTCGAAGCGTCGCTATCCGGCGTTGAGTCCAGCAAGAAAACACTCGACAAAGCGCGAGAAATATCCGACGCCATCAGCAAGGAGCGCGAACAAGCGCTCCTCGCCGCGCAGCAAGAGCTGCTAGCAATGCGCAAAAGTCTGGAAGAAGCGCACACGGGGCACGATGAGCTGAAAAAGGAAATCCAAAGTGCGAAGGCAGTCGCCCAGGAACGACAGAGAGAACTTCAAGAAGCCCGGCGGACTGCAGAAGACGCTAACGCAGAGCTAATCGCCGTCCGGCAAGATGGCGGCCAGCAAGTCCTGCTCCAGGTCGAGCAGGCCAAGGCGTCGGGCAAAAAAGAGCTGGAAAAAATAATCGCCGACGCAAACGCTCGTCTCGTCGAAGCACAACGTCAGGCCAAACAGCAACTCGAAGTCGCCAAGAGCGAAGCGGAAGCAACCACCGCCTCACTTCGGCAGGAGTACACTCAGCGCGTTGATACTCTGGAGAAAAAGCTCGCGCAAAACGCCGGGACCAACCAGGCTGAGCAACTCGAGTTAAAGAGTCGCGCCTCCGAGTTGGACGATCGAGAACTAAACCTGCTCCAGCGAGCAGAAGAACTGGACTCCACCGAAGCTCACGCGAAATCCGCCGCTCACTTGATCGCCACGCGCCACCAAAATCACGCGGCGATTGCATCGTTTTGGCAGTCGTTCGTCCTTCCTGTGTCGCCTTTGGAACCGATCAGCAAATCGGATTCGCCGTCTCTCGCCCAAACAGCGAAACCCGAACCGCCAGTGGAGAATCTCGCGACCGACGAAGACAGCGATGAAATCGTCGATCAAGGTGCGGCCATGAAGCAGGCTCTCGCAGCAGCACGCGCCGAAGTCGCCGAAGCGTCGCACGAACAACCTCGAGAGAAAAAGAAAAAGACTTCCTCAGCCAAGAGAAAACCACTCCTGAAATCTGAACCGACTGCACCGCTGAAGTTTACGAAGGACATGATCACGTCTAAGGGCAAGAGCAAGAAGGTCGCCAAGAAGACCGATGAAAAAAGCTCGTCAGTGTTGCACGGCATGGATGAGGAAGCCGCAACAAGGTTCCGTACCCTGCAGCGACTTCATCCCGACAAGTCTGAAGCCCAGCTTCTGGCGATGCTCAAGACCAAAGGCAAGGCGGCGACCGAAACGCCGCAAAAGAAACGCTGGTTCGCCAGCAACGCTTAGGACCGCCCAACGAAATCACGAGCGATTACGGCAACGTCCGAAGCAACGCACGCACCGGACTCGCATCAAATCCCGCCAGCTTCAGCGGCAGGGCGATCAGTTCATACGCGCCGTTTGGCACTACGCGCAACACCAACCCCTCCAGAATCCCCATCCCATTCGCAAGGAACCGCTGATGCGCCGGTAGATCCTTCGATGAAAACAGATCGACACTTGGCGTATCGATCCCGACCAGTGCAACCCCGCTTGCATGAAGGTGATCCACAAGCGCCGGCGCAAGCCCCGCAAAGTCTTCATTGAACACGGTCGGGTCCGGATACGTCCCCGTCGCAATCAATAGCCTCGGGACACCCTTGACCTCGCCGACCATTTCGACCGTCACTCGCTCCCCGCGAGCAACATCCACATGCACAACCCGGCACGCCCCGATGTATCTATTGAGATCAACTCCCTCGATCGACGTAGCTTTCGCACCATAGTGGCTCGGCGCATCCGCATGCGCTCCAAGGTGTACCGTCGCATGCAACGTAGACAGCGTCAGATTGTCCCCTCGACCCATATCGCACAGAACCTCCCGCGACACCGGCGTATCCCCAGGCCAAACCTTCATCGACTCGCTGATTGTCGGAGAAATATCGTAAATCATTTCGTCAAAACCTCAGCAGGCTGTTGAAAAAGTGTGGCACCGGTTTGCAACCGGTGCATTACCCCCCAGTTTCAGTACCTCGCACCGGTTACAAACCGGTGCCACATAGAAAAACGCCTGTCTTCAACAGGTACACAGCCACGCACCA
>JAJRUK010000304.1 GCA_024277835.1 Planctomycetota bacterium
ATGTATACATGAAAGCTTGCCGGGCGCTGGGAAAGCGAGGGGGGTGGCCACTGACCATCATGATGACGGCAGACAAGGTGCCGTTTTTCGCGGGGACGTACTTCCCAAAGACCGGTCGGTTTGGTCGCGAGGGTATGATGGAACTTATCCCGCGAATGGGAGAAGAGTGGCACAACGAGCGCGAGGGACTGTTGACGTCGGGGCGGAAAGTGATCGCACGTATTAAACCCCGTGCGGGTAACCGATCGGGCAACGATCTTGACGAGACCGTCTTGACCAAAGGGTTCACGCATCTCTCTCAGAGCTTTGATTCGACCTATGGCGGGTTTGGTCGCTCGCCGAAGTTTCCCACGCCGCATCGGCTGAGTTTTTTGCTGCGATACTGGCGGCGAAGCGGTGACCCGGTCGCGCTGGATGTCGTCGAAAAGACGCTTCAATCCATGCGTCGCGGAGGGATTTACGATCACATCGGGCATGGGTTTCATCGGTATTCGACGGACGCGAAATGGCTTGTGCCTCACTTTGAGAAAATGTTGTATGACCAGGCGATGCTCGTGATTGCTTACGTCGAGGCGTATCAAGCCACGGGAAAAGCGGAGTACGCCGCGACCGCGCGAGAGGTGCTTGACTATGTCCTTCGCGACATGACCGACGCGAAGGGCGGGTTTTACTCGGCGGAAGATGCGGATAGCGAAGGGGTAGAGGGTAAGTTCAATGTCTGGTCGGCGGATGAGATAACGAAAGTTCTCGGCGATGAGGCTGATCTTTATATCAGGGCGTACAACATTCGTCCCGGCGGCAACTATAGCAATCCGCACACGCCGCCCGCGACGAATATTCCGCATCTGACGCAGTCTTGGCCTGCGTTGGCGACGCGACTCGGTCTGGGGGAGGCGGATTTACGGCAGAAGCTCGAAGCATCTCGCGCGAAGCTGTTCGCCGTGCGCGAGCGTCGCATTCACCCTTACAAAGACGACAAAATCCTGACCGATTGGAACGGATTGATGATCGCGGCGTTTGCAAAAGCTGCCCGGGCGCTTGACGCTCCGGAGTATGCGATCGCTGCGCAACGTGCGGCTGATTTTATCTGGGACCATGTTCGCGACGCGCGCGGGCGACTTCTTAAGAGGCATCGCGGGGGCGAGTCGGCGCTTCCTGCACACGCGGCTGATTATGCGTTTATGATCTGGGGTTTGCTTGACTTGTACGAGGCGAATTTCGAGGTTCGCAATCTTACGCGGGCGATTGAACTGCACGACCAGTTGATCGAGCACTTCTGGGACGACGCCGCGGGAGGTTTATTCTTCACGGCGGACGATAGCGAGGCATTGCCGGTACGATCCAAAGAGGTTTACGACGGCGCGATTCCGTCCGGGAATTCTGTCGCGATGTTGAACTTTCTGCGCATCGCGCGTTTGACCGCGGACGCCTCGCTCGAAGAAAAAGCGGCCGCGATTGGCCGAGCGTTCTCTGCCTCGATATCCGGAGGGCCGTCTGCGCACTCGCAGTTGTTGTGTGCGCTTGATTTTGGCATTGGTCCGAGCTACGAGGTCGTCATCGTCGGTTCTCAAGGGAGTCGCGGGGTCGATGCCATGATATCGGCACTACGAAAGACGTTTGCTCCCAACAAGGTCGTACTGTTTCGCCCTGATAGCGATTCTCCAGAGATAACGAAGATCGCGACGTTCACGAAGAACCACAAAGCTATGAAGGGAAAGGCGACAGCTTACGTTTGCCGAAACCACCGATGCAAGTTGCCGACAACCGACCCGAGTGTTATGGTCGAGAGCTTGCGCGAACAATCCGCCGCGACAAAGAAAATTGACGATGCGGCAGACTAATCTCCGCGCGATCTACGGAATAAGAATTCATGAAAGCAATCGAAGTCACGCTGCGCAATCCGCATTTGGTCGTGGTGCTGGTGCTGGCGACCGCCGTGGTCGGTTTTCGGGCGATGATGGACATCCCGGCTGACCTGCTGCCGCAGTTTGAAACGCCGGCGGTGCAGATCGTCACATTCTATCCGGGTATGCCGCCCAAGGTGATGGAAAAGGACATCATGAGTCGCCTTGAGCGGTGGACGGGGCAGTCGGTCGGTATCGAGCATCAGGAAGCCAAGGCGATGCTTGGTGTTTGTATCGTCAAGGACTTTTTTCGCGAGGACATCAGCTTCGACACAGCCATGTCGCAAGTGACGTCTTACGCGATGTCGGACATGTTCTATCTTCCGCCGGGTACGATTCCGCCGATGGTGATGCCATTTGACCCGACCGCCTCGGTGCCACTTTGTCTGGTCGGCGTGTCGAGTCCGACGATGTCAGAACAGCAGCTTTATGACGTTGCGTATTACGAGCTACGAAATAAATTGCAGGCGATTCAGGGGGTGATTGCACCCGCGGTGTATGGCGGTGTTCTCAAACGGATTCTTGCGTACATCGACCCGATCAAGCTGTCAGCCCGCGGGCTTGCGCCGATGGACATCGTCGATACGCTTAATAAGCAGAGCGTGTTTATCCCGACGGGCAACGCGAAAATCGGCGACATCGACTACCAGATTGTGTCCAACGCGATGACCGAGACTGTGGAGGAGATGAACGACTTTCCGGTCAAGGTTGAGGGCGACTCCGTCGTTTTTATGCGCGACATCGGCGAGGTGAAAAACGCCAGTCAGATTCAGTCGAACAAAGTACGCATCAACGGGCGCACGATGGCGTATATTCCGATTTACAGGCAACCGGGTGCGAACACGCTGGAGATTGTTTCCTCAATTAAGGAGAAGCTTCAACGGATCGGCCTGCAACTTCGCGAGGAAAAACCCGAAGCCAAAGACCTCGTGCTCGGTGTGGTGATGGATCAGTCGCTGACGGTTCAAAAGTCGGTGAAGTGGCTTCAGGTGTCAGCCGCGCTCGGGGCGATCCTCGCGGGGCTTGTCGTTTTGGTTGGGTTGTGGAGTTTTCGACTGACGTTCATCGTGGTTCTTGCGATTCCGCTTTCGATTTTGGTGACGTTGATCGGACTGTTCTACACGGGTGATACGCTCAACAGCATGACGCTCGGCGGTCTTGCGCTGGCCATTGGGATTCTGGTGGATCAGTCGATCGTCGTTCTGGACAACATCGTACGACATCTGGACATGGGCAAGAGCAACGAGCAGGCAGCGCTTGATGGTACGCGTGAGGTTTCGCTACCTGTGCTTGTGTCAACGATTACGTTTATCATTGTGTTCTTCCCGGTTGTGTTTCTCACCGGTATTCCGCGATTCTTGTTTGAACCATTGGCGCTGACGGTAAGTCTGGCGGTTGTTGCGAGTTATCTGATTGCGATGCTGGTGATTCCCGCGTTTTCGGCGAAGTTGCTGCGGCGCAGGCAAAAAGACGAGGGGGCGAAGCAAAAGAGCGAGGAAAGGCGTGTCGCGTTTGCGGTGATGTTCGAGAAAATTCTCGCCGCTCGCTATGTGGTTGTGCTGGCGTCGCTTGGGTTGGTGGTTGGGGCGGGGTTTGTTGGCTGGCGACATTTGGGGAGAGAGTTGTTCCCCCCGGTTGATTCGAATCAGTTCATGATTAACGTGCGCTTGCCGTCGGGCACGCGGATCGAGAATACCGAAGCGGTCATTGCCGACATCGAAGAGAACATCATGGATCTCGTCGGTAAACCGGACCCGGACTTCCCCGAGTCCGAAAAGGATGAAGCGTCCAACCTGGTGATTTTGATTTCGAACATCGGCGTTCTCATGGATTGGCCTGCTGCCTATACGCCCAACAATGGACCGATGGATGCGTTTCTACTCGTGCAGCTCAAAGGCAAAGCGGGTCATCCCAACACCTTCGCCACGGTCGATACGCTGCGCGAACGGTTGAACCGCGAGTTTCCGCAGGCGAACTTCGCGTTTGATACCGGCGGGATGATGACGGCGGCGATGAACTTCGGGTTGCCCTCGCCGATTCAGGTTCAGGTGCGCGGCGCTGACCTGAACACGTCCATGGAAATAGCTACTGAAATTCTTCAGACAGTTAAGTCGGTCCCCGGTACGACGGACGTTCGCATCGCCCAGCGTATGGACTATCCGCAGATCGGCATTGACGTAGATCGTGTGAAAGCTGCACAGCTTGGACTTACGCAGGAAGACGTGATCAAAAACGTCGTGACAGCCATCAATTCCAGCGTTGGTTTCGACCCCTCGTTTTGGATCACGCCCAGCGGTGGACATTACTTCATCGGTGCGCAGTACGCCGAGGAGGATATCAACTCGCTGGAAACGCTACGTGATATACCCATTAGCGGAAGCAACAGTAAGCAGCCCGTCCCGCTTCGGAACGTTGCGACGTTTTATCGTTCAACGGGACCGGCGGTCATCAATCATCACAACATCACGAAAGTGATCGACGTCTACGCGAATGTTGCGACGGGCGTTGATGCGGGGTCGGTTGCGGAGGAGATCGAGCGGCGACTGGCTGCTTCGACGGTGCTTGCTCCCAAGGTAGAGACGGACGCGCGAGGTACTTTCTACGGCGTCAACGGCGACTTCGCGGGTCGTGGTTACTCCTTTAAGGTCAAGGGTGAGACGGAGACGATGCGGAACGCGTTTTCGCAGTTCGCCGCTGGGCTGGGAATCGCGGCGATTCTTGTTTACCTGGCGATGGTCGCTCAGCTTCGATCGTTTTCCGTGCCGCTCATTATTATTTTGAGCGTGCCGTTGGCGCTGGTGGGTGTTGTGGCTGCTCTGTTTGTTACGGGGACCAACTTGAACATCCCGGCCTTCATGGGGATCATCATGATTACGGGCATCGTGGTGGAGTACAGCATTATTCTTCTTGAATTCGCAAATCAGCGCGTGCGCGAAGGTGTGCCCGTACGCAGGGCGATTGAGGAGGCGACGTTCATTCGACTTCGCCCGATTCTGATGACGTCGCTGACGACCTGGCTTGCGCTGATTCCCATGGCGATCGGGGCCGCTGGTGGTGAGGCGAACGCGCCGCTTGCGCGAACGATCATCGGTGGTGTCCTCGCCGCCACCGTGCTTTCGCTCGTTGTGATTCCTTGCATGTATGTCATGATCAAGCGCGCACCGGACGCGACTTTGGCGTCGTGACATCTGCCATTTGACGATATGGAAACGAAGATGAAAACATCATTAACTACAACGGACGGTCGGCGTGTTTGTACGCTTGCGATTTTACTTGTCCTGTCGGTGGCTGCGCTGATGGAACCGCCGGAGGCGTTTGGGCAAAAGAGCCAATCGCCGTCCGCGGTCAGAGCGGAGGTCGTGACACCGGAAAATCGTCCGCTTCTTCGCACGGTTAGTTTGCCGGGCAGTGTTCGCGCTGACGAACTGGTCGATCTGTACGCCAAGATCAGCGGCTTTGTCGGTACGATCAATGTGGACATCGGAAGTCGCGTCAAAAGAGGCGACGTTCTAGTGCAGATTGACGTGCCCGAGATGCAGGATGAGTTGCGTCAGGCGAAGTCGCTTGTTCAGGCGAAAGAGGCGAAGGTTCGCGCGCTTCGGGCGAAGGCGGGTTTCGCGGAGCAACAGGTGTTAACCGCTTCCGCAGATGTACAGCAATACGCCGCCAAATATGCGCTGGGTCAGGTCAATCTCAAACGCAACCGGGAGCTTCGCGAGGGTAACGCGATCCCCGAGCAGATGCTCGACCAGGCGCAAAGCGATCACGCCGTCGCGGAGGCGCAGGTGGCGATGGCGCGTATCAACGTAGCCGCCGCTCGCGCGCAGAAGCGTGCGGTCGAGGCGGATGTGGAAGTCGCCAAAGCGGACGCGGGCGTGGTTCGGGCCGATGTCGCAAGACTGCAAACCTGGTTGGAGTATACGCAGATCAGAGCGCCGTTTGATGGATTGATTACGATGCGAAACGTCGATCACGGCGCGTTCGTGCGGTCCGCCGCGGAGGGTATTACTCCGTCGCTGTTGCAAATCGCGAAGGACGACCGCGTGCGTATCGTGATGGAGATTGCCGAGGGCGAAGCCCCGTTTGTCCGTTCGGGGACTGCGGTGACAGTAGCAATCGCCGCGCTCGGCGGAGACCCGTTCTCCGCTACGATTACGCGAATCGCAGGTACCGTCAATCCTCGAACGCGAACGATGCGAGCGGAAGCTGACGTTGAGAACGCTGACAACCGATTGACCGCTGGCATGTATGCGACTGTTGTTGTCAATCTCGAGTCGAAGCAGCAGGCGATGATGATTCCCTCCAAGGCGATTCGCGCTGAAGGAGCAGATACGCTTGTGCTGGTCGTGGACAACGGCATCGCCAAGTCGAAGCCCGTCAGCCTGGGGTATGACGACGGCATCTGGGTTGAGGTGCTTTCGGGGTTGGATGGTAGCGAGGCGATTATCACTGCGACGAGTGGTGCGGTTACAGTCGGGATGGCCGTGGCTTCGGTGAAGGCGGGACTTTGATGCGCGTCCCTTCCATCGAGATTGGAATAACCATGAAACACGCACACGCCGCTCATCGGTTGGTCTCAGTTGATCGCCCGTTTGCGCTGCGAATCAGCGACGCCATTGCACGGTATCAGCGCGCCGCTCGGCGCTTACTGGTTATCTTGCTCACACTTGTCGTTTTTCTGCCGGGTTGTCAAAAGCCCGCAGTAGACCTGCTTCCCCCTCGCCCGAATGTCGCACCGGGGGAGGTTGGCGGTGATCACAAACCGCTTCTTCTCGACGACTCGCTGATCAAGCCTATGTATACGGAGTTGGTGCCGATCAACTTGCCGACCGTTGTTCGTGTTGCGACGGCTAGCAATTTCGAAATCCGTCTTGCTCAGTCATCGGTCGAGGCGTCGATGGGCGAATACGAAAGTACCGTCGGCGGCGCCTTTCCCGCTATCGTGCCCACGGCTGCTTTTAACCATGTGGAGGGGACGGTTCGCGCGACCGAGGGTGACCTCGTTGGCGTTGGTTTCGACACTTTTAAGGCGTCCGTTGCGATTCAGTGGATCGTCAACCCGGGACGCGCGATCTACGACATTGTCGCCGCGAAGAAAAGGCTATACGCGACCGAGCGTCAGGAGCAGGCGGTCGTCCAAGAGACCCTTCGACGGGCGGTGGTTCAGTACTACTCGCTCGCCTATGCTCAGGCAAGCGTCTCCGCTGCGCATCAGGGCGTCATGGAAGCAGACGAACTGCTTCGTATTACAAGAATTCGGGTGCAGACCGGGATGGGCGTTCCTGCTGACGAGCTTCGCGCGGATGCACGACTCGCCGGGCGCAGGCAAGACCTCGTTATCGCGCTGAATAATCTTTACAATGAGTCCGTCGCGCTGGCGCTCACGCTTCACCTGGATGCTGCGGTAACGCTTCTTCCTGATGCTCGCGAGCTACCGCCGATAGCGCTGGTTCACGACGAGCTTAAAATCGACGAGCTTCTTGGTTTCGCGATGATCTTTCGATCGGACCTTGAAAGCTTTCGGCAACTTTCCAAAGCCGCGGACGCTCAGGCGGGCAGTACGTGGTGGAGCGGGTTCGGACCCGACCTCGCGGTTGGTTACCAGTACGGTGGGATCTCGGGTCAGTCGGATAACGTGACGCCCGCGCAAGGTGTTCCTTTCAGTCTCATTGTGGACCCCGGATCGCCCGACGGCACGTTCGTGGGCAACCCTTTTGCGAATGGTTACATCCGAGAGGTTCTACAAAGGGGTTCCAGGCGACTGCAAGGTCGCGGTAACCAGCGGACCGGATTCCGCAATCAACAGCGGGCCAACGCGGGTGTGGGTTGGCGATTGAGTCTGGAAACGTTCGGGCGGATCAAGACCGCCAAAGCGGTAGAGCAGCAAGCGATCATCCGGGTGGAGCAGATGCTCGACCGGGTTCGCGCCGAAGTCGTCACGGCTGCCCAATCGAGCAGAGCACAAGATCAACTCGTCGCGCTCGCGCAGCAACAGGTCACGTCCGCCGAGGAAGCGCTGAGACTCACCGAAGCCAACCTTCGCGCGGGTGCGATGACAACGCTCGACGTTCTTCAGGCGCAAGACGCCGCGACGCAAGCAAGACTCCGCTACGCCCAAGCGGTCGTTGGGTATAATCAAGCGCAGGTCAACCTATTGGCGGCGCTGGGGCTGTTGTCGGAGGAGTCGCTCTTTCTGGACAGTGATTCCTGAATCAGCGATACAGCGTTGGCGGGGTTGCGTTAGTCCGGTACTTCAGTATGGACGTTGCCCTGTCCGTAGCGCTTGAGCGATGCTCGAACGTGATCTGCATCGATCGAGTCATCCGTGGAGTACACGATTGTTGTCGTTCCCGCCTCGATCACATCACGGTCTCCGAGTATGCGGCGGTCCTTGATTTGCACACCGTTGACAGAGATGCCGTTTCGGCTGCCGTAGTCGAGTACGTAATGGCGACCTTCGTCCGGGTCTGTAGCAACTTGCAGATGATGTCGCGATAGCTGTGGATCAACGATCTGGATTGTACAGCTCGCGTCCCGCCCGATCATCACAAGCTTGTGATCGGCGAGTGCGAATTTCTGATCCTTCGCAGGGCCTTCGATAATGATTAGCGTCGCCATAATCTCTCTCCGGTGTTGGACATCGTAAGGCAGAGTTGACACAGTGCTCTTTGAGCTGCGCCACAAGTTCCAGACTATCAGATAGGCAAGCGGATGGTCAAGCAGGGCACGCTTTGAATCTATTATCGTGGGTCTGGTGGCCTCAGTATCGACAGGTACGCCTGCCACGGTCCGACCTGGTTCTCGTATTGAAACGCCATGGCTTTGGCGATTTGTGCGACGTGGTTGAGATCGTGAACGACCCATGCGGAGAGTAATTCTTTAAGTTGGACCTGCCCGAGTGCGGGATGCGTCCCGCGCTTGTCGAGATGGTCGTCGGTTAGCTTCATGGCGAGGAGCGTTTCGATGTTTTCTGCGCGAAGTCGTGCGAACTCGGCGAGCAGGTTCG
>JAJRUK010000305.1 GCA_024277835.1 Planctomycetota bacterium
AGGGCGACCTGATTGAGCCGGACCCGAGTCTCGATTGGGGCGCGAGCTTTGCACAGATGCTCGGCGTGCCCGACCCAACCGGAAAGTTTGCCGAACTGATGCGTCTCTACATGACGCTCCATTCGGATCACGAGGGCGGTAACGTCAGTGCCAACACATGTCACGTCGTCGGGTCATCGTTGGCTGACCCGTATTACGCGGTCTCCGCCGGACTCGGTGGCCTCGCCGGTCCGCTGCATGGTCTCGCCAATCAAGAGTGTTTGCGATTCGTTAACGGCGTCAAAGATCGCTTCGGCGACGTGCCGACCGAGCAGCAGATGACCGACTACGTTTGGGAAGTCCTCAAGAGCGGTCGCGTGATCCCCGGGTATGGCCACGCCGTTCTTCGCGTCACCGATCCGCGTTTTGCCGCGTTTCACGCCTTCGGGGAACGCGTTTTGAAGGACGACCCGCTCTTTCGCATTGTGGACATGGGCTTTCGCCTGATCCCGGATATCCTCAAACAGCACGGCAAAGCGAAAAGCCCGTATCCAAACGTCGATGCTGTGACCGGCTCACTCGTGCATCACTTCGGGATCACTGAGTCGAACTACTATACGGTTCTGTTTGGCGTTTCGCGCTCGCTTGGGATGTTATCGCAGCTCATCTTGAACCGGGCACTCGGGACAGCGATCACAAGGCCCAAGTCGGTTTCGATGGACTGGATCGAAAAGCAGGTGAACGCGTAGAATGCGCCCACCCGGTTGAAGTTTCATCGAATCGCGCGGTCAAGGCGCGTCGCGTGGCGGCACTCGACCAATACCGTCTGCGTCGTCTTTGCCCGGTCGCTTTCTGTCGCGCATCCCCGGCGGCTTATTTTTGATAAGTCGTTGCGTTCGCTGTTGGATCAGCTCGTTGCGCATCTCTTCTTGCCCGGAAAGTAGCTCTTTCAACTCAAGCAGTCGCGACTCAAGCGACGTGATCTCCATTGCGCGCCGTTGTAGCTGTACGTCGAACACCTCGCCGACAAGGTCGTGAATCTCGCGTCGTAGTTTCCTTTTCTCGCCGGCGTTCGGCGCTTTGTGAAACTTCATGGCCGTCTGTCGGATTCGCATATCGAGTTGCCGCTCGCGGATCATCAGCGCCCCCATCTGCGGATCTCGCTTGTTCACTTCCATCATGTGCAGGATGGCCGGGAAGATTCGTCGCATTCGCTGGCGGAACCTATCGGGCTGATTCTCATGCAGACGATTCATCTCCACCCACATTCGCGGAAAATGCTCCTCGACAAAGTTCAGAACTTCCTGCCTCCGCTTCTCTGGAACCTTTTGCCACGGACGATCGCTTTCACGGCCAGGTTCACCGGGGCGACCCGCACGATCTCGATCACCAAACCTGCCACCACCTTGGCGATCGTTTGGACGCATGCCGCCAGGACGCTGTCCACGAGCGCGACCGCCCGGTCCGGGGCGTTGTCCTCTTTGCGCTCCGCCGCGCGGAGGCCTGTTTTGACCGCGCGCGCCGTTTTGTTGCAAGTTGGCGCGGCGATTGTTGCCGCGCGGACGCGATTGCGCGTCTTTCGCGCGGTTCGTCTGCTGCATTCTTCGGTCACGCTTGGCAGCCTGCGCTTCAGCAAGCGGCGGCGAACCCAGCGAAACGCCCACCGCGATCGCCACAGCGAGCACGGCCTTTCGATGCATGTTTTCAGGGGAGAATATCATGATCACTACTCCATACCCAAGTCAAGGCGACGCAACTCAGCTTGCGATTAGCCGTCCGTTGCACCGCCATCGGTATCGAACCATCCGTCCGAGGTATCACTGCCCCAATCAGCAGTTGCAGTTCCCGAAGCGAACGAGTCAAACTCATCCGACAGCTTGCCGAACGACGTGTCCCAATCGTCGCCTTCGTATTGTTCGAACGCGTCCGCGTAGGACGCCTCGACGTTTTCACTTACTTCGGTTATTGACGGGGCAGGGCCAAGCAGGTCGCCGAACGTCAAGAACAGCGTGGCTGCGATTCCGACGGCGCTCGCCACCGCCCAGTAGAGACGATACACCGTTGGCCGAGACTGTTTGGCGGACCCGCTTGCAGCACCTTCCTCGGATGACGACTTAGCGAGTGACGCACGAACCTTCCCGCGAATGCGCTCGCCGAGTTGTGAGTCGTCATCGCCTTCGAGCTTTCGACCAAGCCACTGCTCGCCGATCTCAATCCGAACGCGCTGTTTAATCGCGTCCATATCAATTGGCTCACTAAGCTGACACACTTCGGCAAGCCATGCCTCATCGCGCTCAATCGCCTCTCGGATTTTCTGCTCGTCGTTCATGTCTCTACTCCATCCACGCGCGAAGTTTCGCCAGTCCGCGATGAGACCGCGCTAGCGCGGTCCCGATTGGCGTACCCATATACTCCGCAATATCCGCAAAACTCAACTCGCCGTAATGTCGAAGCAAAATGACCTCACGTTCGCCTGCGGGCAGCCGGTCAATCACTTCTTGCAACCGAGTTGACTCGTCTTGCTGTTCCAGCGCACGATCCGGGGGGGACGTTCCCCGTCTGTCCGGCGCGTCGAGATCGTCCAGGCCGCTATCTTCATCGTCGCTGGTATCTACAATCGTTAGCGACCGCTTGCCGCTACGGATTCGATCGCGTGCGAGGTTCGCTGCGATCCGAAACAACCATGCTTCAAACCGACCGGACTCCGCGTACGATCCTATGTTGCGAACGACGCGCACGAAGACCTCCTGCGTCAAGTCCTCAGCTTCGGCGCGATGACCGAGTAACCGGCGAAAGAAACCGCACAACCGCCCGGCGTATTCATCGACGATTTCGTCGAACGCCGCGGGATCAAGCTGCTGTGCACGCGCAATGACCTCGTCCCAATCGCGACTCGTCGTTGTTGGACTGATCGTGGTCATCCTCGCGCTTATTCCCTCATCCGATTCTTGTGTGGCACCGGTTCGCAACGCTCAACAGTGGCACCGATTTGTAACTCTTCAGTGTGGCACCGGTTTGTAACCGGTGCGAAGCGAAACGCCAATCAGGCGATGGACGGGCCTACCTGCGGCAGGCCCGCCCGACACCAGA
>JAJRUK010000306.1 GCA_024277835.1 Planctomycetota bacterium
CCAGTCGGATCACCGCCCTGAACCATAAAGTCGGGAATCACCCGATGAAACGTCAAGCCGTCATAGTAGCCACGCTCCGCAAGGTTCACGAAGTTCGCAACCGTCAGCGGCGCTTCGTTCGGAAAAAGAGTTACGCGAATATCGCCCTGCGCAGTGCCAAACACCGCCACCAAGTCGCCGAAATTAGAAGCCTTGTCTGCCATCGCCATTCCTCCCAAAACGCACGTCCGCCAACACGAATCAGAAACCGCCTGCAACCAACAAATCACCACCGCCGTCGATCGACAGCGTAAAACAACAACATCACTAACGCAACCCAACACAGCAACCCGACCCCGACCAAGGCAACCCCGACCCACCCCAACAACGCCCTCCCGAGCCGCAGGCTTTAGCCTGCGCGGACGTCCAAGGATCCCTCACCTCCAAAAACCCTTCACATCGGATGATAACAAGCAACAACCCGAGACGAACCACCCTCCCCGCACAGGGCCAGCGCAGGCGATTCGACGCGACACCGATCCTACGCCACCGGACACCGCGGATGCAATGAACACCCCGCAGGAAAATCAATCGGACTCGGCGGCTCACCCGTCAGCGCAACGCCATCCAACTCAGAAAAACCCTCTCGACGCCCAGCCCCATCAAGCGTCGGAATCGCCGCCACCATCGCCCGCGTAAACGGATGGGCGGGAGTCGCAAGCACCTCCCCCGCCACCCCAACCTCCACGAACTTCCCAAGATACATCACCGCAACCAGATCACAAAAATGTCGAACCACCCCAAGGTCATGCGAAATGAAAACGTACGTCAAACCCAATTCATCCCGAAGGTCGGCCAATAGATTCAAAATCTGCGCTCTGATCGAAACGTCCAGCGCACTCACCGGTTCATCCAAGACCAACAGGCTCGGCGAAGGCGCAAGCGCCCGAGCAATCCCAATCCGCTGCCGTTGACCACCGGAAAACGCATGCGGAAACTTGTCGAAGGAATTCGCCCCCAACCCAACCCGATCCAAAAGCTGTGACACATTCGCCAGCCGCTCTCGCCGTGAACCAATCCGCTGCACAAGAAGCGGCTCGCCAACGATCTCCCCGACCCGCATCCGCGGATTCAAGCTCCCCATCGGATCCTGAAACACAATCTGCATCTCCCGCCGAAGCTCGCGCAGCGCAGAAGAAGACGCCCGCGTCACATCACGCCCGTCCAAAAAGACCTCGCCCCCGGTCGGTTCAATCAAACGAAGAATCGCGCGAGCAAGCGTCGTCTTCCCGCACCCGCTTTCCCCAACAATCCCGAGCGTCTCACCACGCGCGACTTCAAAGCTTACGCCCGACACCGCTTTCACCGGACCAAACTCGACGGCGAGGTCACGAACAGAAAGCAGCACTCCGCCCCCATCCGCATCCACCACGCCAAGCTGCTCCGCCTGTGTTTCCATGATCAAAACGTCTTCTTCGAGTCAAGCAAAATACAGATCGGACCATCGTTCACCGACGCAACCGCCATCGTCGCCCGAAACACGCCGCGCGAAACCGTCACGCCCAACCCCGCAAGCGACGTGCAAAACGCCTCATACAACCCCTCCGCCACTTCATGCGGAGCAGCCGTCTCAAACGTAGGCCTGCGACCCTTCCGCGCATCCGCCTGCACCGAAAACGCACTCACAACAAGCACCTCGCAACTCTTCTGCAAAACGCTCAGATTCATCCGACCTTCGTCGTCCTCAAAAATCCGAAGATGCGCGACCTTGCTCGCCAGAAGCGATCCGTCGATTTCATCGTCACCAACCGCGACACCCAGATAGACTAACAGACCGCCGCCAACCGCGCCCACGGTCTCCCCGCCAACAACCACCGACGCCCGACTGACTCGCTGGACCACAGCACGCATAACGCCTCAATTCTTTTCCGTCACTGCGCATCGGACGCAAACGGCAACATCCGAACCACCATAAACCCCGCCCCCGACATGACGACAAGCAGCGTCAGAAAATGAAAAGTGATCCGCCGCAACCGCCGCGACGCCCAGAGCATCACCAGCAGCAGAAAAAGATTCGCAGAAAACCCCGAAACAATACGACCGTACGAGTGATCCATCGTCGCAATCCCAGGCAAGCGAGGCCAAAACGCCATCAGCGTCGCTGAAAGATACGCGAGCGCAGCACTAAAAAACGCAAACCGCTTCGCATGAGGAATCAAACGACCCGCCGTCGTCCAGGCAGCACCATCATCCAGTTGCTGATCCCAGACCTGCGACAACCAGGTCCACCAGCCCGTCGCAATCGCAAAACCAACGATCATCGCATTAAAAAGCTGCGGATAGCGATCCACGAGCGCGCCCGACTGAGACGGCACCAGCATCGTAGCGCTCGCCGCAACTGCAAGCGTCAACAGCGCAAACCCCGCATCACCCAACCCGCTCGACCACGCCCGCCCGCAAACCAAGAAACTGGAAACGGACACACCGAGCGCACAAATCGAAGTGACAAGGAGCGTCACGCGATAGCTTCCCGCAGTCCGAACCGGAACCACCAAGTGAAACACAACCAAAAACCCCACCATCAGCGCCACGCAAATACAGCTAAGCGAGAACCCAGGGACACTTAGAGGCGTATCCGCCAGTGAGTCAGGATTCTCGAAAACAAGACGCCAGCGCCGACAATACGCGACAATCGCACCAACAAGAACCGCAACAACCAGCACAGCAGACAACCCGACCAAAAGAAGAACCGTCACGCTCGTCCGCTCGAAACCGCCTGTTGAATTGGTCGCGATCGCCTCAGGTGACGCACAAACCCAACCCACGCTTAACACCGCAAGCCAAAACAATGGCACCACCAGACGATCATCGCGACCGAGAACCACGCGCAAACCGCAGGCGGCAAACACAAAAACCAACGCCCAGACACCCGACAGCGAAAACGGAATCGCTTCCATCAAACGCGTTGGATAATGCTGAACAACTTCGATCCCGATCTGCAAGAGGCGAATGATCAGAAGAATCGTCCCAACAAGCGAGGCAGCCACCCCAAGGAAAAGAGCAACCGATCGCATCCCCACCCAAACCCCACCCCGACCCCCACCCCCACCCCTACCGACCTGATCTCCACGACCTCCAACCTCACACATCACCGTCACAACCAGCGCGCAAAGTCCAACCCAAAAGGCCACCACATGCGACGCGTGAAGAACGCCCGCGACACTCGTCGCCAGCAAAGCAGAAGTGACAATCGTCAACAAAACCGGTGGGAGGATCAGCGCTCGACGCCCCGAACAAAGCACCCGCCTGCGCCGAGCAAGAACCATAAACCTAAGCACCCGTCGCGGGTGTAGATGTCGCCGCCGTAGGCGTTGCGCCGGTTGCATCGCTCGGGGGGCTCGAGTCGGTTGGGGTTGGGGTCGGGGTCGTCACTGGCCTCGCGAGACGCGGCACCTTCTTGTCACCCTTGTACGCCGACAACACCACCTGCTTCGCGTCAAGAAGCTCGCGAAGGAAAGTCGCAACCTGCGGCAGAACATTCTCCGGGTTCCCAAGCGAAGGAACCCAAAGCTTAGGCCACTCAAACATGAGGTAGCCCTGGTACATCAGACCACGCAACAACTCGATCTGCCGACCAACCTCCGCACCGCCCTGTCCCAACGGTCGATAGCCAAGCAATACACCCTCGTCATCAAAATCCGCATCGCAGACATGAACCATCTCGATCTTCGTACCCAAACATGGAATCGAGTTCGTCGCCCGCTCGCACACCGTCAGCGCGTTACACTGATTCCAGCAAGCTTGCACCATTGGGTGACTCACCGAGTCGACAACGAACCAAATATCTCGACTGGACGGGAAACCGCCGCCGTTTTCAATCAGAAGACGAACATCCAGACGAATCGCAACCGGAACAAGCGCAGCAAGCGCACTTGAAATCCGCGTCAACGCAACAGACGGTGTATCCGTCGCCTCAATGTCGCCAAGGAACAAACGCACATTCGGACACCCCAGCGCCGAAGCAAGCTCCATCACCTCAACAAGCGCCGCCTGTTGATTCGCTAGCTCCTTCGCCCCCCTCGCCGTCAGCGTCACGGACGTCCCTAAGCTCACGCATTCAATCTTTCGATCGCGGAACAACCGCTTCACACCCACCGGATCACGCGAGAGCGTCGGCACCAGCGGAAGATCAAGCTCACCGCGAAGTCCGCGCAGCTCGACACCGTCGAACCCGTGCTCCGCGGCAAAAGAAACGACGCGCTCCAGATCCCAACCCGGACACGCAAGTGTGCTAAATCCGATCTTCATCGGTGCCTCGTCAAAACCAGTTCCATCGCCCCATTCGCGCCCGCAGAACACGCGTCCACAGACCCAAGCAGGAGTCGAGGCGAGCGTACCACATCACCCCACACGGTCAACTCACATCGCCAGCCGCCAAAAAATCGGACAAGCACGGAACTTACGCAACCGTCCAGCGTCTAACAAACTGTCCGTCCTGCTGCCGGCAAAGGGCGACATCGAAGAAACATCCATCTGACAATGACCAGAACTGCGCGCCAAGCATGCGTCAATGCCGCAGCTGCGCGCCCAACGAAAAGGAGACGAAACGATGCAAATCGAACTATCCACGAAACTCGTCAAGTCCGTAATCGCCCTTGCAATCCCCCTGGCTGCAGGCGCTTACTTCCTTTCTGGAACCCCGAAAACAGGAACCAAGACAAGCGTCCTGCCCGAGAACAGCAGGGTGGTTCGCGTCGATACGCCGGAAAACACCCAGACCAACCCGCGGGACAACCGGAGACCGATCGGCAAACCAGGCACCCGGGCAGTCCGGCCACAGCCGACAGACGGAATCCGCCACGCCGGCCCGCGTGATCGCCCGGGAAAGCGAATCCCAAAACCAAAGAAGGTGATCCCCGCCGCATAGCCGCGAAGACCCAACATCGCAGGCCAGTCGCTGGTTTTCCGACTCCATCAACTGGTGCCCAGCGTTTGGCTCGCAGTTTCCCTTCTCATACCGCTCCGCGAGGATGCCGCACGGGGCGATTGACAGGGTAAGCAATAATCCAACTGCAGTGTCTCTTTAATTTCGCTTTGTTTCGCCGAAAATATCGGAGAACTCGGTCGGCCTTGGCGGCGTCTAACTTAAAGCGGAACGATCGGATCGGAAGCCGATGCTCACTACGGTTGATCGATCGGTTCGAACCCTGCGTATGTGTCTCGGAAACCTTGACGGTCGATGGGCGTTGTGGAATACTGGTTTTGGTCGAGTAAAATGGAACGTCTGCTTGGGGATCAAGCCCATCCGCGGTAGAGATGGCCCCACGCCCCGCTTGGAGGTATGCGCCAATGGATGAAAGCAAGAAGAAACTCGTGCTCGCAATCGTGGCTGTCGCCGCACTCGGGGCAGCCGGATACACTATGTTCGGAGGCGGATCCGGAAACAACACACAAGCCACCGGACCCGCAAAGGAAATCAAACGCGTCAAGCGTGAGGCATACACGCCGACCAAGAAGGCTGCCCGGAAGAAACGCAGAAACACCGAGCCGGTCAAGTCCACCGCGAAGCGAGTCGATCGCTCCGGCGGCGAGCGAGCAAGCTCGAAGGCAAAGAAAAGACGCGGCAGGGGACGGAAGCTAGAGAAGAAAAAGAAAATCGTCCCCAACTCTTAGTCGTTGCAGCTGCTTCAGAAATCAAACGAACAAGGCCCGCCGAGCACAAGTCTCTGGCGGGCCTTCTTCATATCTCCAAAACGCAATGAGTCGATCGATAACCCTCAAGGTGTGGGCGCCGGTTTGAGCAAGATCAGCCCGCCAGCCGTGCGCAAGTCACTCCAGGCACGACGCAACCGAATCCTAGCCAGCGTCAAGTCCGCATCAGCCGTCACAAAGTCGCGCTGCGCCTCGTTCAGGCGCACGAGCGTTTCCTTTCCCGCAAGGTACCCAGCCTGGATCACTCGCCGACTCTCCCGCGCGACCTCAAGGTTCTCGCGCTGAAGGTAGATTTGCTCCTGCGCATTGCGAAGATCAATAATCGCACGTCGCACTTCGCTCTCAACCGCAAGACGCAACCGATTCCGATCCGCGATCGCCTGCGCCCGCAACCCCTCAGCCGCACGAACCTGAGCCGTCCGCCGTCCGCCCGTGTACAACTCCCACCGAAGCTCAATACCAAGCGCCGCCGACTGATCGTCCTCCGACATACGATAACCGGATGTTCGATCGTAACCCCACGAACCGCTCGCGTTCAGCGACGGAAGGTACGCACCATCCGCCACCCGCACATTCTGAAACTCGCTATCGACGATGCGATCAAACTGCGAAAGATCAGGACGTCGTCCCAGCGCCCGCTCGACCCACGCCGAGACGTCCGGAAGCTCCAGCTCTTCTTTCGTCTCCGGGATCAACGGAGATAAAGAAAGCGCAGCCGGAAGAATCGCGCCGGGAATCCCCATCAGTTCGGCCAGAAGAACACGACCCGAGTCCCGCAAACCGACTGCGGCGATCACGGTCGCCTTCGCCGCAAGAACACGCACCCGGAAGTTATTCACGTCCGCCGACGTCGCCCGTCCCGCCGCCCTGAGCTTGGTGGTCTCGTCGAGTTGTTCCTGGCTAAACACCTCATCCGCCCGCGCGATCCGAATCTGCTCTTGGGCAAGCTGCACCTGATAATACGCCACATCAACCGCGCTGATAATCAATCGCTGAACATCCAGCAGCGAGTCCGCCGACGCAAGATAGAGGTGTTTCGACGCAAGCACCTGCGCCTCTCGTATAAACCCGTTAAAGATCAGCCATGACCCGGACAGCGCGAACGAGTGCTTGCTGAACGGGTTCATATCCCCTCGAGCGCCGCCGCCGAACAGCGGCCCTCGAAGCGCGTTTAACAATCCCGTGATTGCAAGATTATTCGTGTCGCCGTCAGACGCGACGAATGTTGCTGGTTGCAACCCCGTCCCGAGAGGATTGCGACTCGCTGGCGTCATAAACGTCCGAGACGAATTCATCGTCATGGAAACAGTAGGAAGATACTGCGATTGCAACTGCGCGATCCGCGCCAAAGCAACCTGCAATCGGGCGTGAGCTGCGTGAACGTCAGGATTCGCCCGAACCGCAATCGCGCGCGTCTCCCACAACGTAAGAAGACGCTCCGGCAAGAGCGATTCCGCTTCCTCCATGACCACCGGTGAGCCGTACGGCGCATGCGCCGCTCGCTCCTCGTCTGGAAGCGCCGAGATCGCGCTACCATGCTGATGCACCGCCAGTGCAGACCCCGACAGCGGAACGCGGCACCCGCAAGACAGCGCCGAATACCCAATCCACAAGAACAAACCAGCAGAGCGACAAAACGCCGCGCCAGTATCCCTTCGCATCATGCTATCCATCATTCTCGACCCGCAGTCATCCACTGATCATGCGCCGCGTCCTCAACAAGCTCTCGCACCGGATAAGCGCCACCAAATCGCAACCAGCGGATCACACGACGCGCATCGTTGGTAATCAGAAAAAGCGAAGGAACCACAAAAAGAGTGAGAACCGTGGCCGCAAGTAGACCAAATGTCAGAGAAACCGCCATCGGCTTCACCGACTGCGCCTGACTACTCTGTTCCAAAAGAATCGGAGCAAGCCCCACGATCGTCGTTATGGACGTCAGCACCACCGCACGAAACCGCCGCTCGCCCGCCTCAAAAACAGACTCGATCACGCTCTTCCCTTCGCGAATCCCGCGGTTCATCACATCAACAAGCACCAGCGAATCGTTCACAACCACGCCCGAAAGCGCAACCAACCCGAACATGCTCATCAGTGTCAGGTCCATTCCAAGAACTGTATGACCGAGCACGGCCCCAACAAACCCGAGTGGAACCGCCATGAGAATCACGATCGGCTGAATGTACGATCGAAGCATCCCCGCAAGGATCGTGTAGATCACCAGAAGCGCCATCTTGAAACCCGCCGCGAGACTGTCCATCGACTCCGCCATCCGCTCACGATCGCCGCCGAACTGCCACGTCATTTCATTGTAATCAGCCACAACCTCATCCAGAAAACCCGCCTCAAGTGTCTGCATGATCTGCTCCGCGTTGGCGACGCGATCATCGACATCGGCCAGCACACGGACGCGACGCTGATACGCCTGGTGCATAATCATCGCAAGACCGCGACCCCACTCAAGCTCCACAACCTCAAAGAACGGAACCTGCGCCCCTTGCGCCGTCGTAATCCGCATATTCTCCAGATCAAGAATCGAACGCCGCTCGTCCTCCGGATAGCGAACCCGAACCGTAACTTCCTCACGACCGCGACGAAGCTTCACGGCCTCACCACCAAAAAAACCGTGACGCAACTGCTTCGCGACATCGTCAAGCGTAAGACCCAGCGTGCGCGCCGAAGGCTTGAGCGTCACGCGAAGCTCACGTCGTCCTGGAATCAAATCATCCCCGACATCCGTGGCACCCTCGAACTCACGCAGCTTATCCTGAATACGAACCGAGGCGGAGGCCATGTCGTCGAGATCGTGCCCCAACAACCTGATCTCGATCGGACGATCCGTCGGACCGAGCTGCACCCGCGCGATGCGAAACTCGACCGCATCGTACACCTTCCCGATATGAAACCGCCACCGATCCATGATCTCTTCATCGTCAAGATCGCGCCTTTCAGCGGGCATCAACTCGATCCGCGTCTCGCACAGGTTGTTCCCGCGAATCGGAAGAAACTCGGCAAATTCGCCCATGATCGTATAGACTTGCTGAACAAGCGGCCCCTCCGCCGCAGGAACAAGCTCCGGGTCATTATTGAGACGCTGAGCACCGTCTTCGAGCTGTCGACACACCTTCGCCGTCACTCGCGCCGGCGTCCCCTCGGGCATTCGAACCCGCGCCCGCACGATGTTCGCGTTTTCCTTTGGAAACAAAACCGTCGGCGTTCGCCCCCCGAGCACGAGTCCCGCGCTAATCAGAAGGAGCATGACGGCAATACAGACCGTTGCATACCGCCCACGAAGCGACGCCCGATACGCCGGGCGATACCACTTCTCAATCAATCCGCTGATCGCACCATCCATCCACACGCGCATCCGCGTTGGTTTTCGCTCCACCTCTTTCACGCCGGGCGGGGTGCGATGACAAAGGTGCGACGGCAACACGCCGAAAGCCTCAATGGCCGACGCACAAATCGCACCGATCACCACGACCGGAAGAATGTAGATAAACCGCCCCATCACGCCGCTGATATACAGCAGCGGAACGAAGGTCACGATCGTCGTCACCGACGCACCCAGCACCGGTAACGCGACTTCCGAAGTGCCATTGATCGACGCAAGAACCGGCTCTTCCCCCGCACGGCGACGTGCGAAGATGCTGTCGGCAATCACAATCGCGTCATCGACGATGATCCCCGACACGATAAAAAGTGCAAACAAACTGATCATGTTCAGCGTCGACCCGCTGAGGTACATGATGATGAGTGCCCCCGCGAACGAGACCGGAATACCCACCGAAACCCAAAGCGCCACGCGAAGTTCGAGAAAAAGCGCAAGCGTTAGGAAAACCAGCAGCACCCCGGCGATACCGTTCGACAAAAGCATCGCAATGCGATCATCGATGTCACGCGAACCGTCCGCCCACACCGACATCTTGAGCGCGTCTGGCAAACCCACCTGTCGAGACGCGACGTACGATTGTACAATCGCTGCGATGATCTTGGCGTCTTCCTCGGCTGTCTTGAAGACCTGAACAACCACCGCCGGAAGACCGTTGAACCGACCCCGAACAACCGCCTCCTCAAACCCCTCCCGTACCGTCGCAATCTCGCCAAGACGAACGACCGTGTTGCCCCGCTCCAGAATGACAAGCCCCTCGTAATCCGATGCATAATAGCGCTGACCCTTCACACGCAGTGTCAATTCTTCATCGGCGGTTCGAATCAATCCCGCGGGAAGGTCCAAGCTGCTCTGCGCCACGACCGCCATCACCTGCTCAAGCGAAAGGTGATACGCATCCAGCGCCTTGTCCGAAACCTCGATAATAATCTCGTCGCCGCGAACGCCTGAAAGCGAAACCTGCGAGATAGCGGCGTTGGAGGTCAGGTCATCCCGCACCTCGCGAGCAACCGCCTTGAGCGTTCGCTCCGGAAGATCGCCGTAGATCGTAACGTTGATCACGTCGCCACGAAGGAACGTCTCTCGAACGATCGGACGCTTCGCCTCGGCAGGAAAATCGGTGATCTGATCGACGCGATCCTTGATCTCCTTCATCACCGCGGCGGGATCGCTTACCTCGCCGCTCAGCGCAACAAAAACCGTCCCATAGTTCGGGTTCGCCGAAGACGAAATCTCGCGCATCCCGCGCAATCCTTGAAGGGCCTCCTCGATCGGCGTGCAAATCGAGCGCTCAACGTCGTCCGGACTCGCGCCCGGATACGCGACCTCAACAGCGATATGATCAAGCTCGAATTCGGGGTAGGCTTCGCGAACCATCCGCCGCGCGGAAAAAAAACCGCCCGCCAGAATGCAAACCATCAGCAGGTTGACCAGGACAGGATTGCGAACGCCCCCCGCGATCAAGCCGCGGAGAAGTCCCATACTACGAGCCTCCGTGGATCGAGGCGCTTCCCAGGAGAACGACCGGCGATGAAACCATCACCTCAGCCAAAGAAGAATTGGAATCAGAAGAAACAGGTAAACCAGAAGCAACCGCCCGCGCGCCGCGAAGACGAACACGCATACCAACGACGGGCTTACTCAAACGCGAAACGACGACACGCTCATTCGCCCCAAGCTCGCACAGCGCCCCACCAGAACGACCCGCGTAATCCACCAGAACACGATCCCCGATCGAACGCAGGACAGGAATCTCCCGACGACCCAAACGACCCACCGCCGCATCCTTCGAATCCGCGTCTGGCTCGAAAACGTAAACCCATCGCCCGTCGTAAACGGCATGACGCGGCACAAGCAGCGCCTCGTTTAGCTTTTTCGCCGGAAGCTCCGCCTAACAGAACATTCCGATCGAAAGCGCCTGACCAGAAACGCCCCCGCCGCCAAGACGCGCGATCATGTTCGCATTGCGAACCTCAACCACCATCCGAGCCGTACGAGTCGCCTCATCCACGCGTTCAAAGCGGGCCACGCGACCCTCCCACAAGAATTCCTGACCGTGCAACGACCAACGGACCGTCACGACCGGACTCAGCGTTGAATCAAGGTTCTCCAGCGCCTCAGGACGAATCGAATCAGCAAGCCACTTCAACTCCCGAGGATCAATACCGACCGAAATCTCAAACGCCTCCATATCCGTCAGCGTCGCGATCGAAAAATAGGCTGTGACGACCTCACTCTCGTACGCTGTGACCGCATCCACCCGTGCATCAAACGGACAAAGAATCCGGGTATGATCGAGATCGTGCTCGTAACGGGTCAACTGCGCCTTGGCAGAATCGAGCTTCGCCGCGGTTTCCGCCGCAAGATGGGGGATCATCGCGCGGCGATTCGTTAGCTCAACGACAATGTCCTTTTGCCGCAAATACTTCTGGAACGACATGTCAACGTCGCGCTGAGTACCAACGTTCTCCTTGTCGTAGAGATTCTTCGATGTATCGTAATCCTTCTTCTCGATCGCCAGCATCTGCTCGGCGTTGGCGATCCGAGCGTCCAGATTCTCCGCGTCCTGCTCGTGACTTTCCAACGCAACCTCAAGCGCCGTCACCTCCGCCTTCGCCTGACGAACGCGCGCGTCGTACACGGTCCGATCAATCTCAAAAAGAACCGCGCCCTTGGGAATCATTTTTCCCGGCGCAAGATCCTTGTGAACTTTCATCAGGCGACCCGTCACCTGCGGAATCAAGTCAACCTGTTTCTTCGCACGCACCGTCCCGTGACCGACAACGGGCATCGACGTTGTCGAAGGATAGATCGCAACGGCTGCCACATCGTGCGCACGATCAAAACGGTTCAAACGAGGGGGAACAGGCTTGGTCCAGATCAGACCAGCGCAAACCACCGCCCCGACTGTCAGCGAACCGACCGCAAGACCAAGGTTCACCTTCCGCCGAAGCGCTTCAAGTTTTTCCAAACTGCGTTCCAATCGAGCCTTTCCTCGTGCATGCAACCGCGACCGCGTCGCGATCGTGATCCATACACTTCTACTAGCAACAACCGCGCCGAATATCGGGCGTCTGAGCCGCGCGCCGAAGAGCGCACTCCGCCCAAAAGCAAAGCGCGGTATGTTCCGGTAAAAAGCCCCGATGTCAATGCATATTCCCCGGCAAAATACCTGAAACTGCATTGAAAAACAGCGAAACCAGCGCCCAACTATCCAT
Source organism: Planctomycetota bacterium (assembly GCA_024277835.1). Taxonomy (GTDB): domain Bacteria; phylum Planctomycetota; class Phycisphaerae; order UBA1845; family UBA1845; genus JAJRUK01. Next base: position 12,301 of record JAJRUK010000306.1, read on the forward strand.
GATATCGGACAAACCGCCCATTTTAGCTAAACCCGTATATCACAGCTTCAAATTAACGTAAAAGTGTATTTATTCGAGAATGAAGCGTGTCTCGCCCCGACAGGCGGAAAGAAATATGGCAGATCGCCATTCATGTCCCCCTATTGCCATTGGTGCTTCAAGGCCGACCTCATATAATGCCCGACCTTGCAGTCGCGGGCCGACTTCGTCGCGTTAGCTTGGTGCCCCACACGAACGAACTCACAACGCAGCGAGAGCACAGTGACCACAGCCACAAAGCAAGAAACTTCGCTACGCAAACCCCGCGCGACCGTCCGGCGAGCGCGCCGTGCGACCGACAGATTCGAGCGCATCAAGAAGTGGGACACAAGCGACGACCAAACCGCTCCCTCTGGCAGCACGGCCGACTGGATGCGATCGCTCCCGACCCAAACGCGCATCGACTTGGCGAAGCTGCATCAACTCAACCCAGCCAAGAACGTTGTCATTCTCGTTTACCCGGCGCTCTGGATTGGCACGGCGATCATTGTCACGATGTTCCCGAATCCGGTCCTGCGGTTCGCTGGCTATGCGATCATGGGCGTCGCGATCCACGCCATGGCAGTCCTTACGCATGAAGCCGCCCATTACAGCATGTTTCGACATAAATCGCTCGACCGCTGGGTCGGATTCTTCATGGGCGCACCGCTCACCGTCTCCGCGACCGCGTACCGCGTCCTGCACGCCTATCACCACAAGTACACGCGCGACGAGGGCGACCCGGATGAGTTCAACAACGCCACGAAGAACCGATTTCTTCTATCGGTGCTCTTTTACTCGTGGCTTGTCGTAGGAACCCCTCTTTATCTAATTCACGTTTTCATCACCGCCATGGTTCGCGGATCATGGCGCGATCGTCTCGACGTCCTGACAGAATACGCGCTTCTCGCAGGAATTTTTGCCGGCGTATACGCGACCTTTAAGCACTACGGACGCACCGATATTCTCCTTCACACATGGGCTTACCCGATGATCATCGCCATGATCTTCGCGAACGTCCGAAGCTGGGCAGAGCACACGCAAACCATCCCGGGCGATCTTCTCACGCAAACGCGTACCGTCGTCAGCAATAGAGTGGTCTCGTTCCTCATGTGCAACCTCAACTACCATCTCGAGCACCACCTTTGCCCGTCGATCCCGTGGTACAACCTCCCCGCGATGCACAAACTCATGCAGGACGAATACAGGCGTCGAAACTCCTTCATTTACACGTCGTACCTGCGATTCCTCTTTGACGCCTTCCGAAACGGCGTCCACGGAATCAGTGCGATGAAAATGCCAAGTATGTAACCGCAACAATGGACGCGGCGACGCACAAGAGAGACAAGCGAAAGACATGGCCAAGATACTCTACGCAGCAGCAGGTGACGGATACGGGCACGCGGTCCGCGCTCACGCTGTAGGTCAGGGGCTGCTCGAAAGGGGTCATGACGTACAGTTCATCTCGTGCCACAAGACCGTCGATTACCTCAAGCCCCATTTCCCGGAGAGAATCCACAACGTCTTCGGTCTTCTGATGGTGTGCGACGAGGGTCGAACCGCCCCGATCCAAACAGCGCTCTCGAACATCCGACGCGCCGCGACTGACCTCGCTCCGTCCAACCGGGCGGTCAAGACGCTACTGAAGACCTACAAGCCCGACCTGGTCATTTCCGACTTTGAACCGTTTACCGCGATGTGGGCACGGCGTTACGGCATCCCCTACATCAGCCTCGACAACCAGCACCTGCTTACGCACTGTCGCCTCGACCGACCTGGGGGATTCTGGGCGGACCTTCTCAGCGCCTACATGATTATCCGACTCTACTACGGCGGCGCGAAACGATACCTCATTACGAGCTTCATTGACGCCCCCATTCGCTATCAACCCACGACGCTGATAGGCCCCATCCTTCGATCGAAGGTCTATGAGAAACAACAACGCGACGGTGACTACCTCCTCGCTTACAAGAGCGGCGGCGACCACCGCGCGATGCGTGAACAGCTTGAGCGCTTCGACAGGCTTCCCATCCGTGCCTACGGGTTTGATCAACCGAGTCATGGCGGCAACGTCACGTACAAGAGTTTTAACGAGGCGGGTTTTCTCGATGACCTGGCTGGGTGTGCGGGCGTTGTGGCATCCGCCGGACATAGCTTGGTCTCTGAGTGCTTGCACTTTGAAAAACCGATGTTACTCGTCCCGATCGAAAAGCAGTACGAGCAAAGAATCAACGCCCATCATGTTCAGGAAATCGGTGTCGGCGTCACGCACAACCGACTCCGCACGGGCGAAATGGAAGACTTCGTCGATCGCCTCCCGACCTTCCGGGAAAAACTGGCCAAACGCCCGAAGTCATCCAGGCACACCGTCCTCGATGCCATCGAACTGGAAATACCTTAGCAGCCCGTTGAAAAACGAAGTTTTTCTGTGTGGTACCGGTTTGTAATCGGCGCAAGACTCTGAAACAGGACATATCGCACCGGTTACAAACCGGTGCCACACTTTTTCAACAGCTTGGCAGGATGCGTGCTGAACCGCTCCCCGATCACGATCCGGCCAAGGAAACCCGAGCGGGATGAGAACTATGCATACGGCTCGCCGAACAACCGCACTTGCCGTCATCGTGTTCGCGTGCTTTGCGCTAGCGAACCTGACAGGCTGCGCCTCATTCAACACTATCCGCAAACAGCCAGACCGCCTCGTCATCCCATCGGGCGATGCGTCGCTCCCCATCGACTGGTGGTGCGACTTTCCGATGGTCCAGGTATTCGTTGACGAGCGCGGTCCGTTCAACTTTCTTCTGGATACGGGGGCGAGTATCACCATCGCCACACCCCGCGTTGCTGCACTCCTCCCAGATCAGACCTACGAGGTCCACCAGCACGCGCGAGGATCAAGTGGAACCAGAATGTCAATCAAGAACGCGCTTTCCATACGCGACCTCAGAGCTGGTTCCGTTCACTTTCACGAGTTCGATGCGCTCATCATGGACCTCGCCAACGTTTCCGATGCCTTTGGCACAACCATCGACGGCATCCTTGGCTGCCCGCTTTTTGAAGATGCACTTCTACGCATCGACTTTCCCAGCCGAGAAGTCCGAGTCCAACTCGGTACACTGAAAGGACGTAAACGCGCGGACCTGTTCCGTTTCTCCGGAAAGAAACGCCCCGTTGTCGGCGTCACGATCGGATCGAAGACATATCCGGTCCTCGTCGATACTGGAAGTGGTGACGGGCTGTCGCTAAAAGAAAGCGTATTCCACGAGCAGAAGTACCAGAATGATCCTGTTCTTGCCTCCATCTCGGTTGGCATCGGTGGCAAACCTCGCACCCTCCACGAGGCTCGACTGAGCGGCACCGCCACCATCGGCCCACACGTTCTCGATCAACCGATCATACGATCTGCAGGAAATTCTTCGCTTCTGGGCGTGAAGATTCTACGCCACTTCGTCATTACGTACGATCGCAAGAACGACCTGATCCAGCTCGAACGCGAGGAGGAGACGCCGCTCACGTCGCTGCCATCAAGATCCACGGGCATCGGCCTTCGCCGGGGAACCTCCGCCTGGTCGATCTGGAAAATCCTCCCCTTCGCGAGCGAGCAAGCACAAGAGTTGCGCCCCGGAGACATCGTCACCGAAATCGCAAATAGATCCGTTGAAGACTTCGACTGCGAGTCCTTCAGTCAGCTACTCAACACAAGCAACGAGATCACAATCGAAATCGAAAGGAACGCCGAAAGGCAAACACTGACGCTCCCGGTCATCGAAATCGTCCCCTGACCCGAAGGGTCCGATGTGCGAACAAACCAAGACATGAAACGCCGCAACCGTAGGTCGGGTCATCGACCCGACATCCACGAATGCCACGAAACGGCACTATTAGAGAAACCAGATAGTGCCGACAAAGCTATGCGACACATCGCCTCTGGCATTCGCGACGGCGCAGCATGATCGTGCCGGCGCTCATGACCAGCAATGCAAGCACGAGCAACGCCCAATGCGACGCGGCTGGTGTGACCGGAACCCCGACAATAATCGTAAGCGGACGAACCTCACCGACACCCGCCGCTTCGGTCGCCCAGAAGGTTGGTGCGCCTGTTTCCCCTTCAATGATGACATTGGCGAAGACTTCGGTCGCAGCCAGCGTGTACGTCCCATCCACGAGCGGAGCGTACACCGTACCAGTTACAAGAACCGTCGAACCGCAGCCGGCGGGCTTGGCGACACCTGCTAGAACGGGACCAAGTGGAAACGGGGCGTTGTCGATCGTATTGTTGATCGTGTTCTGCGCGCCCCCGACTTGCAAGAGGATACCGCTGGACAGCGTTCCACCAAACCCGCACGACGGTGGGCATGGACTATCCGGATTCGTGATCCCCCAGGGTTTTTTGAAATTGATCATCGGGTTATCGCAACCGGGCGTCGGTTCACCGGTTGGGAGGTCCGTGTGTTCAAGGTCGCCGCCGTCGTACACCAGGTTCAGTCCGACCAGTGCAAGTCCCTCATTCGCGTCATCGCTTAATAACCCAATGATCTCATAATCAATCGCAGCCCCCGGTAACGCAGCCACGACCTCGCTTCCGTTTGAAACGACCCACAGATTCAGATCCGTCGCAACGGCTTTCTCGCTAACCGTTGCATCGGCGATCTTGCGCAAGACAAGCGCGCCGGCGGAGTCTTTCAAGATCGCGCGAACGCCATCCCGACCTTTGCCGTCAACAACGCGAGGGGACTTATCTGGATTATGCGCAAACACTTCCCCGGCCCATGCGTCCGGACCAATAGCGCACAAAGACAAACCCAAGATCATCACAAAAAGAGGCGAGACCGACCTGAAATGATTCATTGCTACAATCTCCGTCAATAGACCAAGAGATCCCCACCGACCCGTTCCCAACCCGTAACTGAAGTGAAACGGCAGTTACGAAACTACGACCGCAACTGTACCGCAACGAACCTTGCTACTCAAGTCGCATGCAGCGACCACCTCCGGCCCCCTACCGGGGATAGAAAAAACGCATTCAACTCCCCCCAATCAACGATTCGCACAAAACCGACACCACGACAACACGAGGCCACACCCGGTTTGGTCGTTTGGACTTTTCGACGTTTGGACGTTTCTTCGCTACCATCCACCAACGACGACTCCGAAAATCGAAACGAAAGAAGCGAACCAATGACTTGCCGCGAAAACTGCTACGTTACTCACCTCGAATCCGCCATCGACGGGACTAAGCTGCCACACGACAGAATCCAAACTCTTCACGAAGGGCGGCCGCTCTGGGTTCGTTACGATCTCGATGCGATCAAGGCAAACCTCACTCCCGCAACGATCTTCCAGCGCGAACCGACGCTATGGCGTTACCGCGAACTGCTGCCACTTCCGCCGGGTGCGATGCCCGTCTCGCTCGGCGAAGGCATGACGCCCGTTCTCCCCGCGGTAAGACTTGGCGAAACGATCGGTGCGCCGCACCTGTGGATCAAAGACGAATCGCAGCTCCCTACCGGATCGTTTAAGAGTCGCGGACTATGCATGGCCATCACGATGGCGAAGCACTTTGGGGTCAAACGCGTCGCCATCCCTACTGCGGGCAACGCCGGCGGAGCCATGGCAGCCTACGCCGCGCGAGCTGGCATGGAAGCGTTCGTCTTCATGCCCAAGGACACGCCCGTGATTAACCAGGCTGAGTGCGCCCTCGCCGGCGCGAAGACGTTTCTCGTGAACGGTCTCATCAACGATTGCGGGGCGATCGTGCGAAACGGCGTGGACACGATGAATTGGTTTGACCTGTCCACGCTCAAAGAACCCTACCGCATCGAAGGCAAGAAAACGATGGGCCTGGAACTCGCCGAACAGTTTGGCTACGACCTGCCCGATGTGATCGTCTACCCCACCGGCGGCGGCACGGGCTTGATTGGAATGTGGAAAGCGTTTAACGAACTTCGCAAACTTGGCTGGTTGCAAACCGCCACCATGCCAAAAATGGTCGCCGTGCAAAGCGATGGGTGCGCTCCGATCCCGCGAGCGTTTGACGCGGGCGAGCGATTCGCAACGCCGTGGGAAAACGCCGCAACCTGCGCCAGTGGACTCCGCGTACCCGGCGCGGTCGGCGACTTTATGATCCTCGACGCCATCCGTGAAAGCGGTGGCTGGGCGGTTGCGGTGGAAGAAGACAAAATCGTCAGCGCCATGCAACACGCCGTGAAAACCGAAGGCATCTCCATCTGCCCGGAAGCAGCGGCCTGCACCCTCGCCATCGAAAAATTGCGCTCCGATAACCGGATGAAAAGAAGCGACCGCGTCGTCCTCTTCAACACCGGCGCAGCCAGCAAATACCTCGAAACGATTCCGCGCGACCTTCCGATCATCGATGACCCGTCCGCGATTGACTACGCGAAACTGTTCGCCCGATAAGAGTGAGGAAAGCAGGGGCAGGACCGACTATTAGCGGTCCCAACGCTCGGCGATTTGAACGACACTTACTCCGCCCGCGATCCGATGAATTTGTACTGTTTGGGTAAGAAATTTTGGATCCATCAACTCGTACAAAAGGGAGTTGTCATGACTTCACGCAAAATGGTTCG